>NZ_QSTT01000049.1:0-3803 GCF_003438725.1 Ruminococcus sp. OM06-36AC | reverse complement strand
TGAACAGCTTAGGAGATGTTGCATTTGCAGTGACCTACAGCCGTCATCATATGCTGGCGAAAGGGAATAAGTCTGCACGACCACGTTTTCACGTATTTTTCCCGACAGCACTCTGCAACGATGCAAATTCCCATAAGGCGATAAAGCAGAAAATCCATAAGGAACTGCCGTTCTTTGACGGAAATGCACTGGATGCCTCACGTTTTCTCTTTGGCTGTCCGAGTGATGTGTTCTTGCACGAAGGTAGTTTATCCATTGAGGACTGGCTTACACTGATGAAGTCAAATCGTAACATTCCGCAGGGACAGCGTAACAGCACAATGTCTCGCATGGCTGGAAAGCTGGTCAAGCGTTTTGGTGTGACTGAGGAAAGTTATCAGAAGTTCCTGGAAAAAGCAGCCGAATGCGAACCGCCGCTGCCAGATGAAGAACTGGAAACCATCTGGCACAGTGCCTGCAAATTCGGCAAAAAAGTAACCTCGCAGGAAGGATATATTTCTCCCGAAGCATATGGCAAACAATCCCTGATTCCCGATGATTTTTCGGATGTTGGAGAGGCTCGCACATTTGTAGAAGGCTTTTCAGATGAGGTGGCGTTTACTATTGCGACCGATTATCTTCGCTACAACGGAACCTACTGGGAGGAGTCAGAGCACGCTGTCACCCTTGCTATGATCGAACATACAGACATACAGCTGGCAGAAGCCGAAAAGCAGGTGGAGGCATCCCTTCTGAAACTGGAAAGCCTCGGTGTTGCAAGAGATGCAGCAATCAATGGCGGCAAAAAGTTTCGGGATAGTCTGGACGAGGAACAGATCGCCGCATACAAGGAGTATCAGTACTATGCCACTTTCAAGGCATTCGTGATGAAATACCGCCATGTTCGCAGTATGACCAATGCACTGGATGCTGCAAAGCCGCTGGTTCTCCACAATCCAGAAGCCCTTGACAGCAATCCAATGCTCTTAAATACTCCAGGTGGAACTTACTATCTGCCCGAAGGATTGAATGGCTGGAAGCCTACAGATCCTGCTGACCTCTTAACGAAAGTGACGGCGGTTGTTCCAAGTGATGCTGGTAAGGATTTGTGGGGGGATGCCTTGCAGGTGTTCTTCTGCGGTGACCAGAGTTTGATTGATTATGTGCAGATGATTTGCGGACTTTGTATTGTGGGTAAGGTGTATTTGGAGGCGATGATTATTGCCTACGGTGACGGACGAAACGGCAAAAGCACGTTCTGGAATGTCATTTACAAGGTTCTGGGAAGTTACAGCGGAAACATTTCAGCAGATGCCCTGACTGTCAATTGCAAGAGAAACGTGAAGCCGGAGATGGCGGAACTGAAAGGAAAACGGATGATTATTGCGGCAGAATTGCAAGAAGGGATGCGGCTGAATACCAGTGTCGTCAAGCAGCTCTGTTCCACGGATCCGATCTTTGCCGAAAAGAAATTCAAAGCACCATTCCACTTTGAACCCTCTCACACTTTGGTGCTGTATACCAATCATCTTCCGAAGGTTGGTGCATCGGATGATGGCACATGGCGGAGATTGATTGTCATTCCATTTCACGCAAAAATTCAGGGTTCTAAGGACATCAAAAACTACACGCAGCACTTGGTCGATAACGCTGGCGGTGCAGTGCTTTCCTGGCTGATTGAAGGTGCAAGAAAGGTCATTGCTGCAAACTATCAGATCAACAGACCGCAGTGTGTTTTAGATGCAATCGGAGCCTATCGGGAAGGCAATGACTGGCTTGGAAATTTCATCAATGAATGCTGTGAGGGGGATAAAAGCTATCAGGAAAAGTCCGGAGAACTATATCGGCACTACCGTGAATACTGTCTTGAAAATGGTGAGTTTGTTCGCAGCACATCAGATTTCTATTCTGCTTTGGAACAGGCTGGGTACAAAAAGAAGAGAACAGCTTCTGCAAGATTGATACTTGGACTTCAAATAAAGTTTGATTTTCTTGATTAAGTAGGATTTTGACTGTCATTTGAATATTTAGAGCGTCATAAAAAAAGTAAAAATCAACGGAAAATAGGGCAAATGACACTTTAAGACACTCATATATAGTCTTTACGCAGGCGAGAAAAAAAGTAAAAAAAATCTCTATATATAAGGTTTGTAAATGACTGTCGTAGAGTGTCAAAGCCCCTAAAAATGGGAGAATCCATGCGAGAAAAAATAATTGAAGAAAAACTCACAAAGGCAGTAAAGCAAAATGGCGGTGTGTGCTGGAAATTCACGTCTCCCAGAACGGCAGGAGTTCCAGATCGTATCGTATTGATGCCCGGCGGCAGGATCGCTTTTGTGGAAGTGAAAGCACCCGGAGAGAAACCCAGACCGCTTCAACTTTCCCGGCATAAACTTCTGAGGCGATTGGGTTTTCTGGTTTATGTCTTGGATGCTTGTGAGGACATCGATAAAATCATAAAAGAGGTGATGAGTAATGAAGCTTCATGATTATCAAGAATATGCAGTTAAGTTCATAGAGAAACATAAGACAGCAGCCCTTTTCCTTGACATGGGCTTAGGTTGACAAAACCATAACAACACTGACCGCAATCCACAATTTGATGTTTGATCTGTTTACGGTCAGAAAAGTTTTGATTATTGCACCGTTGCGAGTTGCCCGTGATACATGGTCTGCTGAAATTGAAAAATGGGAGCACTTGAAACCGCTGCGATACAGCATAGCGGTCGGCACAGAGGAAGAACGCCTTGCTGCCCTGAACGCTCCTGCCGACCTCTACATCATCAACCGGGAGAATATCGACTGGCTTGTCAACAACACGAAGTTCGATTATGACATGGTGGTGATTGATGAATTGAGTTCGTTTAAGAACCATCAGAGCAAACGCTTCAAGGCACTGATGAAAGTTCGACCAAAAGTGAAAAGAATCGTCGGGCTGACTGGAACGCCTGCCAGCAACGGCTTAATGGATTTATGGGCAGAGTTTCGTCTTCTGGATATGGGGCAGCGGCTTGGCAGATTCATCGGGCAGTACCGGAATGCCTACTTCAAGCCGGACAAGCAGAACGGATATATCGTGTATTCCTACAAGCCCCTGCCCGATGCAGAAGAACGGATCTACGAAAAAATATCGGACATCACCGTTTCGATGAAAGCCCTCGACCATCTGCACATGCCGGAATTACTTTCCAACGAATATCCCGTGCAGCTGTCCGACACGGAGCAAGAAACTTACAAGCGGTTCAAGTCTGAACTGATTCTGGAGATGCAGGACGCCGAGATTACTGCTGCCAACGCTGCCGCTCTCAGCAACAAACTTTCCCAACTGGCAAATGGTGCAGTGTATGACGACACCGGAACAGTGATTCCTATTCACAGCCGAAAGCTGGATGCACTGGAAGACTTAATAGAAGCCGCCAACGGCAAGCCCGTTCTGGTGGCATACTGGTTCAAGCATGATTTGGAGCGGATTCAAGAGCGACTGCGAAAACTGAATGTTTCCTATCAGGAAATCCAATCCTCCGACAGTATCCGGAACTGGAATGCCAGAAGGCTGCAAGTTGGTCTGCTGCACCCAGCCGCTGCCGGGCATGGCTTGAATTTGCAGGCAGGCGGAAATGTGTTGGTGTGGTTTGGGCTGACATGGAGTCTGGAACTCTACCAGCAGACCAACGCCAGACTGTGGCGGCAGGGGCAGCAGTCCGAAACGGTTGTCATTCAACATCTCATCACCAAGGATACGATTGACGAACGCATCCTGAAAGCCCTGATCCAGAAAGAACAAACCCAGACCGCTTTGATGACTGCTGTGCGTGCTGAAATTG
>NZ_QSTT01000048.1:2941-3838 GCF_003438725.1 Ruminococcus sp. OM06-36AC | reverse complement strand
CACTTTCAGAAACACGTTGACCCGACTTCCACCACCTTTCTCGACTGGCTGCGGCTCTGGCTGGAAACCTATATGAAAAACAAGGTCAAGCAGTCCACCTATGTCAGCTATCGGGGCTACATCGAAAATCACCTTGCACCAGCATTCCCAACCCTCAAGCTGAAAGACCTCACGACAAAGCTCCTGCAGGACTTCTACAACTACAAGCAGAATACACAGGGACTTTCGCCCAAAACCATTCTGAATCTTCACCGCTGCCTGCACAAGGCAATGAATCAGGCAGTGCTGGAACATTACATCGATTTCAACCCCTGTGATGCAGTCAGTTTGCCACGCAATGAAAAACCACAGGTTGAGATTCTCACTCGTGAGGAGCAGCAAAAACTTATCTACACCAGCTACAAATACCGATACGGCATTTTCATTCGTCTGACACTTGCAACAGGGATTCGTCTGGGCGAACTGCTGGGACTCCGCTGGGAAGATGTAGATTTTAATAAAAGAATGCTCTCTATCCGTCGCACAATAAACCGTCTGCCCAAAGTGGATTACAACGGTGTGGGCAATTCCACGGAGATTGTTATCCAAGAGCCAAAAACGAAAAACTCTATCCGCTCTATCCCCTTGATTCCCAATATCGCAAGCGAGTTACAGCAATGGAAAAATGTACAGCAGAACGATGCTATGACATCTGGTGCAGCCTATCAGGACTCCGGCTTTCTGGTGACAAACCCATTTGGAGGATACCTGGAACCCAGAACATTCAAGGATGCCTACGATGAGATTCTGAAAGCCTCTGGTCTTGGACACTACACCTTCCACGCCCTCAGACACACTTTTGCCACCCGTGCCATGGAACAAGGCATGGATGCGAAAACCACTTCAATTCTGCTTGGG
>NZ_QSTT01000048.1:0-2931 GCF_003438725.1 Ruminococcus sp. OM06-36AC | reverse complement strand
CTGGAACCCAGAACATTCAAGGATGCCTACGATGAGATTCTGAAAGCCTCTGGTCTTGGACACTACACCTTCCACGCCCTCAGACACACTTTTGCCACCCGTGCCATGGAACAAGGCATGGATGCGAAAACCACTTCAATTCTGCTTGGGCATTCCTCGGTTTCGTTTACGCTGGATACTTACACACACGTTCTGGACAGTCAAAAGCAAGAGAAAATGAAAGTCATGGAGGAGTTCTTCACTCTGCCCGATATGCCGCAAGTACAGTCCTATGCAATCACTGTAACACCAATGCCAAATGGCTTTCTGCTAAATCCTGTGGACTTTGAGGATATGAGCATCGAGGCAAACGATCTGCAATACGGCATTCAGTGTCTGCAAACCGCCATTGCCCAGAAATTAGCCACAATGTACCCGCCCACACCGACACCTGTGAACGAGATTGTTTTGCAGCAGGGTGAATTTGTGGTAATTGTCAATCTATAAAGGAAATGGAGCAGGATGTGTTGTCCTGCTCCACTTTTCTTTTTTGATGTTTTGGGGTCAAATTGGGGTCAAAATCAATTTTTCTGTAAAAATGCAACAAAAACCGAGCCAAAAACTCACCTCACAATATTTGACAAATGCTCTAGAATAGAGCATAATAAAAAAGAACATTCAGGCAAATCAACAGCTAAACTTGCACCTCCAGCTGTTTCACTTGCTTGAATGTTCTTTTCCATTTGGTTGCGGGAGCCAGATTTGAACTGACGACCTTCGGGTTATGAGCCCGACGAGCTACCGAGCTGCTCCATCCCGCGATATACTTTCGTCCGTACCTCTCGTACCGACTTAATTAGTATACCACATTTTACGTCGCATGTCAACTGTTTTTCCGATTTCAAAAAATAAAAAAGTTCTACAGCATCAAATTTATAAATATAAGGTGCAATCAGCTCATAAAGTGCAATTCAGCAATTATATAAGCCCAAAACGCAATTGAAAAAGTTGTATCTTTCAAATTACCATTGCTCCTGCAAAAGCAAAATTCAGGCGTATTCGCATAAAAATCAACGTCCTGCGGCAGAATCCTATGCTGACACGCCCAAATCACACGCATAATTTCGTCGTTTTTCCAAATTATTGTTATGCCATGATCGCATTCTTATAGCGAATCAAGTCCAAATAAATCTCCTGCTGTTTCTGGTCAATGGCATACTGAATATACTTGTCCACGTTTTTCTTCGTAACAAAATCCGTCTTTCCCAGAAGCACCTGAATCAGCTGCAAATTACCGTTGTCAATCAGCATCTTCACGCCCTTGGTAAGCATCTTTTTCACATACGCCTTAGCTTCTGCGTTGTCGTGCAAGTCGATCATTTCTACAGCCATCTGAAATTTCATACACAGCGGCATTTTCACCTCTTTGTCCATTTTTCCGGTTCGCAGCATTTCTTTCACCGCAACAATATCTTTTTCCACTTCAATATAATAGCCAACAATCAGGAACTTTTCATCAGAAATCGCAATTTTAATATTGGTCAGACTTTCACACCCCCAAAACGCCGCTTCTACAATATTGATTACACGCTTCGGAATCATAATGCTGGTCAAACTTTTACAACAGGCGAATGCCCAATTTCCAATACTGTTCAAACTGTCGGGAATCTTAACACTAGTCAGCCTTTCGCAGCTATTCCATACACCACTTCCAATACTAGTCACACCATCTGGAATTGCGATACTGATTAGATTAGTACATTTATAAAACGTCCAATCTCCAATGCTAGTCACATGATTTGGAATTGTGATATTGGTCAAACTTATGCAATCAACAAATACACACTTCCCAATACTAGTCACACTGTCAGGAATCGTAACGCTGGTCAAACTTTTACAACTATGAAACATATAATCTCCAATAGTGGTCACGCCGTTCGGAATTACAATACTTGTCAGGCTTGTACACTCACAAAACGCATGATCCTCAATACTAGTCACACTATCCGGCATTGTGACACTAGTCAGACCTTCACACCTCGAAAACGCCCAATCACCAATACTAGTCACCCCGTCCGGAATCACAACATCTCCGCCTGCACCAGTATACTTTACCAGTACACCATTTTCAATTTCAAAGTCATTGTTACTGCTCATTTGCATTTTTCCTTTCTGTATAAAACGACGGTATCATATCAATTATAAACTGTTTTAAAATAAATGTCAAAAGTAATTCTATATATTGTAAAACAGTTTTGTTTCATTTGATGCTAATATTATGCCACTTTAGTTTTTCAAATAAAATAGAACTATAAAAATTCTGCCGAAAAAACAAAAAAAGCAGGACAAAAACACTGCCCTGCTTTTCGTTTGCCTGTAGATGAATCAAGACGGTTCCTGTGTAAAATCGGTGATTTCCTCCACGATTTGTGCAATTTTGACCATTTGTTCCGGCGACAGCCCATTCATAGCAACCTTGATGCGGTGAAAAGCGTCTTCTTCCTCCACTTCCGTATTAGAATCAATGTCCAGCAATTTCGGGATCGACACTTTCAGCCCGTTGGCAATCTTCGAAACGGTTTCAATCGTGGGGCATTTTTCCCCGCGTTCCACCTTGCCGATATAAGCAGGGTGAATTTCTGATGCAAAAGCCAGTTCTTCCTGACTAAGGTGCTGCCGGGTGCGGAACTGACGGATTCGTTCTCCGACAGCAGCGGCGACGTTGGTTTTGTTCTTCATAATGAAAATCCTCTGTTTCTGCTCTAAAGTATTCTATATTTCTATTTTAAAGGGTATCCGAAACAGATTCAAATATCTATAGAGAATAAAAAACAAATTCTGTAAAGATTATATAGAAAAGCAAAGAGGACTGCCATATTTGGCAGTCCTCTTTGTAAATTGGTGGGCCATCGGGGACTCGAACCCAGGACCGACCGGTTATGAGCCGGTAGC
>NZ_QSTT01000047.1:1240-4052 GCF_003438725.1 Ruminococcus sp. OM06-36AC | reverse complement strand
TTAAGTAAACCAATTTGCTATTCTGATTTAGAAAGGACAGTAAATCGATTTCGGAAATTAACAAGACGACCAGAAGATGTTTTTACATTTCAAAATAATCATGTCCTGCAGAGGGTTCCTATTGCAAATATTTTGTACTTTGAAAGCACAAATCGAAAAGTCAATATTATAACTACCACAGATATGTTGGAATTCTATGATAAGTTGGATAATGTTGAATCTCAAGTACCAACTCAGTTTTTTAGAATACATAAGTCGTTTTTAGTAAACTATTATCATATCAGAAAATTTGAGTACGACAATGTGATTATGTCAAATCAAAAGCGACTTCCAATTAGCCAATCGAAAAGAAAAGAGATGCGAGACTTACAATTAGAAATCGAAGATATGGAGGAATGAAATGTAAATGAGTACTTTTACCTATCCTATTTTTTATTTACTTGCAGATATATTTGAAATTTTTATCATATACAGGTACATGGATTTGTTTTTTGGATGGAAACAACATACGAAAGTAACGTATTTTGCTTTTGTATACTATTTTCTTTCTACAGGAATTCTTCACTTAATCATAGATGCTCCTATTTTCAATTTAATTTTTGCTATTTCTGCAATTTCATTTGTTACTTGTACTTATCGAACACGATTATGGAAGAAAATTTGTGTTGTATTGTTTTTGTATTGTTATATGGCTGTAGTAGAATTGATAGTCGGCAATATAACTGGTTATGCAAAAACGGATATGATTGGAGAAGGCAGTTATCAAAATGTCGCAGGCTTAATAATCATGAAATTATTATTCTTCTTAGGTACTTTAATATTTTATAACATAAAGAGCATGAAATTAAACTCCAACCTTTCTATTCCAATATGGTCTGCTTCCTGTTTGATTCCAATTATTTCTGTTATCATTGCATTTACATTGTTTTTTAATGAGGAAATTCATACAATCCAACTTACAATCGCTCTCGTATTGCTAGTAATTGCGAATATTCTGATTTTTTATCTTTATGATCTCTTGGCACAGTTTTACATGAAAAGAGTCGATGCGGAGGTGTTGAACAAAGAAAGACAATATTATTTTCATCAGTGTGAACTGATGAATCAAATGCAAGAAAATACAGCTTCTTATCGGCACGATTTGAAAAATCATATGATGGTGCTTGCTGGATTGGCAGAAGAAAGCAAAATCACAGAGATACAAGATTATATTGAAAAAAATATAGCATCATTACCTACTACAAAAGTGTACAGCAAAACAGGAAATATTTATCTGGATAGTATTATTAATTTCAAATTATCAGAAGCAGAACAATTGGGAACAAAACTGCAGTATAGAGTTGAAGCCGCTTCCGATCAAGTGATTGATCCAAGAGATCTCACTATTATACTTGGAAATTTATTAGATAATGCGATTACCGCTGTTACTTCTGTTTCAAATAAGACCATCCATTTTTTATACCGTGAAACAAAAGGAAGAATTATCATTTCTATCTCTAATAGTTATGATGGCACAGTAATCATGAAAAACCAGAAAATCATAAGTCGAAAAAAGGATACCCGTATTCATGGGTACGGATTAAAGAATATTGAAAAAACAGTTGATAAGTATAATGGAACTGTCAAGATACTGCATGATGACAATATGTTTACAGTTAAACTTCTCCTCTATGTATAATAACTTTTTTATAGCGTAAAATAAATTACAGAAAGCAGAGGCATTCAAATATGGATGCCTCTGCTTTTTTGTTTGTAACAAAAGTGTATAAGCATAAAATGGGAAATAAAGGATTATAAAAATCAAGAGAATACGCATAGTTCCATATGATTTCTTTAAATTTCAACATTAACATATATCAAATTCAACAAGATAGGATGCAAAACTCGAATTTTATGGTATTGTATAGTTGGCAGATAGAAAGGGGTGTATACATGAAAAAAATGTTTTTGCGATTTGGGCAGTGTTTTGCTGCATTGGCATTCGTATTTGCTACTGTAACTGCAAATTCTAGCTGCATGATCATTGCTCATCAGCCGGAGGAACCGGAATCCGTAAAAAAACTTCGGAAATTCTAAATGTTTGCTAGAAGTACTAAAAGAATAATACACTGGCTTTGTAGGAAAAAGATTATTAAACAGCAAGACATGGATGTGTATGCGTATGGAATTCAGAACCTTCTGATATTCCTATTCAATCTATTCTCTTTTATGGTAATAGGGGCTATATTTCACACAATCATGTATACTGTTGTATTTATCTTGTTTTATTCTGTTTTGAGAATATATGCTGGCGGATATCATGCAAGTACAGCTATGAGATGTTATTTCATTTCTAATGTCATTGTTTTAATGTTTATAATTTTATTCAAAAATCTGCCAATAAACAATGTTGTTAGCTGTATCAGTGCCTTCTGCTGTTATACATATATTTTTACGTTTGCACCTGTAGATACTCAAAATAAACACCTAGACCAATTAGAAAAGAAATGTTATGGAAAGAGAGCTCGAATTGTTTTGTCTATAGAATTGCTAGTACAGCAGTTCTCGCTTTGGACTGGACGACAAAAGCTTTCAATTACAATTATGTTTTCACTTTGTGCAGTGTGTATCATGATGTTGATTGGACAGGGTAAAAACAGATACAGTCATCGTAAGCCAGTATGAAATTTGAAAAGCTGCAAATCCTGAAAAATTCGATTTTGTAGCTTTTCTCTTTATGTTCAACTTAAGATAGGAGAATGTGCATGAACAAAAAACTGACAAGAACACTTGCCGGAGTCATGTCCCTAATGTTCATGGGACAGATCATGAT
>NZ_QSTT01000047.1:0-1230 GCF_003438725.1 Ruminococcus sp. OM06-36AC | reverse complement strand
CATGGGACAGATCATGATTTTTGGCGACGGCAGTGCCCAAGGTCTTTTACATGCTGATACAATTGCATCTGCTGCAGAAGCGATTGAGGGAGCAAAGAACAAAGACCAGCTTGCCAAGGAATTTGAAGAAGCAACAAAAGATCTTGGAAAAGTAGATTATTTTGATGTTGCTGAAGACAAAAATGAAACTGCTAATAATGAGGAGATTGCAGAAGATGATATTTCTGTTCAATCCGAATCAGACGAAGCAGTGCAGGACCATACTGCAGTTATTGCGACTGCTTCGGATGGCGATGCTCCAGCAGGTGAATTAACAGTAACTGGTATTGTTAAACAAGGCGATGTCAATGGAATTAAAGACAAAACGCCGATTTATGTACGTATTTTTGATGAGAACTGGAATGAAATTGAATACCAGGAACTCCGAAGTGGTGACAGTTATTCTGTAACAGCAAGCAGCGGTAGTGGCATCTATCATGTCAAATATGAAAGTGATGGTTATTTGCCGTTTTACTTGAAGGATTTTGGTACTGGTACTTATACTGTTGGATCCGGTGCTTCTCGCAACACAGTAACATTAGTTCCAGGTGATACCACTTGGAATGAAGAACACGACAACGAGTGGAGCGACGATGTTATCAATGGAAAAGACTTGGCATATGTACAGAGTTGCTTAGGGGCATATCGTGGTGATGATGCATTCAATTTTTCTATGGATCTTGATGATGATGGCAAAATTGATCAGGCTGAATTACTGGATGCTCAGAATGCAATCAATTCTGCGAGTGAATCGCAACAGGATGCAAATGCTGCATATATTTATGACCTGAATGGAGATGCCTGCATCAATCATCTGGATATGTATATTATGGCAAGTTTTGTTGGCTACGATTCTTCTGAAATTTCCGACCTTGATTTCAATGGAAATGGTATAATTGATGAGGAAGATCTAAATTCATATATTTCAATTATATATCAATCCATGGATGTTTACTGGTATAATCTTGATTTAAACCATAATGGTGTAATTGACGAGAATGATGCGGAATTTTTGGAAGCGGCTGCAAAATTAAGAGGTCCATCTGATAATTACTACGCATACATGGACAAAGACGACAGCGGCACAATTGATAATGCAGATGTTGAATGGTTTTCTGCCGCATACAAGGCTTCTGGTGATTTGGATTGGGATCATGCCTTTAAAAGAACACTGATCATGCAGGAAAGCGG
>NZ_QSTT01000046.1:0-4318 GCF_003438725.1 Ruminococcus sp. OM06-36AC | reverse complement strand
ACCACTTCCTTTTGTTTGGGCGGCAACAGCAGCATTGCCTGATACAGCCATTCCGTTGCAACGACACAGCAGTATCCGTTTCCGGCATCGATGAAATGTTCGGATGGATAAACTGCATTTTCACCATGTGTTTTCAAAATGTACTGTACGATATCTGTGTTGACTGACTCATTTTTCTTTCTTGTTTTTGCAGCAGCGGCGAAATTTCTGCTTGCATTTCTCATCACTGTTTTACTGAAACTATCGAAAATTTCAAGTTTCAGCTGATCATCATCATGTGAGGGAGCAGACATTATTTTCCCTCCCTCCATATTCAGTTTTGAGAAGCCCTTTTTTGCCCTCCTGAAATTACTAAGACAATTGAGAGAAGCAAAATGGGAAGGTTTTAAATGTAAATTTTATATGAACAGGTAGGAGAAAGAAAAAAGCAGCATACAAAACCGGTCATTTCGCCGGATTGTATGCTGCTTGAAAAAAATAAAAAGGGCAGTCCTGCCCAGCTGTTTGCCGGACAAAACTGCCTTTTTTGGGTGGTTGAATTTTAAAGGAAATATATTGCTTGTAGGTAAATTACATACATTTCACATCAAAAAATTTTCAATACTTCCTGTTCTAGAAATAGGATTGTTATGGAGATAATAGTAAAACCAATCTGTCTTATTGTCGTTCAAATAACTATGGGATTCATAAGTTTAAATACGCATAATGAATAAAATGTGGATTCAAAAATTAGTATGCGTTACATACATGAATAATATCTACCATTTCTACATCCACATCAATAATATGACTTTTAAGAATTGATGCGATAGGTTCTGGAACATTTTCTATTACTAACGCTTCACATGGCGAAGAAATTTTCGTATAATACTCAACATGTTCATTGCCATTGTATGAATCAAAGCAATATATCCCTTTTTGAGTCATGCATTCACAGAACTCAATTAATTTTTCACCAAAATCTGTGTCTTTTATATGCTTTGTCTCCGTTTTTTTTCCACAATTATCAAAGTAATTTTCGATTAAAATAGTTTCTTCCTTTGAGCGGCAAACAAATTCTGGTACATACCCATAGACACCAGATGTAAATGCAATAACCCTGTGAAACTTGTCAATAGCAAACCATAGTATATCTTCATATTCTACTTCTAATTCTGATATTCTCATTTTCTGCGAAACACACCTCATTTCACCTTTTCTTCATATTCGGCTTAAATATATATTCGCAGTTAGGACACGGATCTTTAGCTATTCTGTATCTAGGTCTTATTGCATTAGTAAATCTGATATTTCTTAATTTACTTCCACCTAACAACAACTGATTTGCTGCTCTAAACTCAGCGCAAACGCCAACAGTAGTTTGTCTCTTTAATCCAACAGTCAGCCCCTTGCTTCCAATTCCACCAATTTCAGTAGCACGTTTTAATAAAGGTCTAGCTACTTTACTAGGTGGAGCTCCTGCAAATGCAGCTGTAACTCTACCTGTTTTTACATCATAGGCTCCAATAGCCATAGCTTTTTTAGTGCCACCAGGTGTACTTTTTATTAAGTTATCTCTAGCAAAAATAGCCTCGTCCATCAATTGCTGATTTTTCAGTGCTTCTACAGACTTAACTGCATTAAATGTTGAACCAGCAGCTGCAAATATTCCGCCCCACATGAATCCGTCGACAGCACCATCAAGAGCAGCTTCACCAGCACCTTCCCAACTTCCTGTTGATAGTCGATGAGAAACAGCTTCTGTTCCTGCACTAATAGCTATGCTCGAAGCAACACTTATCAACACCGGTGCAGCGGTTCCACCAGTAGCAACTGTAATTCCAACTGCAGCAACAGTCGCAACTGCACCAATTGCAAATTTAGCCCAATTGGGTAAATGTCCGCTCGGGTCAACGCCAAGGATTGGATTATTATGACAATAGGTATACAAATTCAAACTCAAAGGATCGGTATTCTCACCAGTAACAGAATCTCGTGAAATAAACCGTCCAATCGTCGGATCATAATACCGTGCTCGCAGATAAATCGTACCCGATTCAGAATCATAATACTCACCGCAATACCGGAACGCATTATCATCCGCATCATCGACATTCTGCTCGACACCAAACGCATCGTATTTGTACGACTTCGTAATTGCACCTGTGGAATCCGTCAGATTAACAACATCGCCGTGAGCATTCTGCGTATAATACTGATAATCCGTCTTGACATTACCACTCTGCTTGCTGAATTTCGCTAGCAGGTTTGTACCACGAACATAAACCTCAGCACTGTACCAGTCGCTGTCATCCATGTCCACAACAATCTGCTTGTTGCCATCCCAGATATGATTGATTGTCTTGCCGTCGACTGTCTTACTCGTCCGCAGTCCATCTGCGTTATATTTATAACTCGCTGTTGTCTCTCCATCGGTAAATCCAATCAGCTGATTCAAACCGTCATAAGTATTTGTCTCTGTCTTACTCTCTGCGGTTTTTGTGATCTGATTTCCGTTGGCATCATAGGAATAGGCAGTTTCTTCTGTCTTTGCATCTGCAGCAGTACTTGTGATCAAGTCTGTCGGACTAATTGCTAATCCATCTGAGATTGTGGCATTGGAAGTTTCTTCAACTGTCTTGATTTCCTTCTGAAGCAGTGCAGTATACTTGCCATTGACAGTATAATCGTAGACTGTTTCATATTCTTCCGAACCATTAGCAACCATCTTAGAACGATTGCCATAATCATCATATTCATATGAATACGTATCAGCTGTCTTACCGTTAGAAATGGATTCCCTGGTCAATCTCTTCAAACCGTCATAATCATATGAGGTTGTTTCTATTGTACCATTTTCATTGCGTACTTTGCAAGCATCTGAACCGTCTAAATAGTACGAATATTCATAACTGGATATGTCGGAGTTTCCAGACTTGGTAACAAGTTTTGTCACCTTGTTGCATCCATTATAAGAATAGGTCGATACCACACCATTTGCAAGTGTTTCAGAAACCTTATTGCCATTTGCATCATAGGTATAAGTTGCAGTCAAATTACCGCTTTCCTTTACCTGAGCAATACGCATTTCAGCATCGTATTCATATTGCGTGGAGGAATACATTGTTTGATGATTAATACCAACCAACTGTTCCTTCGCATACTGAGATATGCCCTCGTAGAAATAGCCCTTGAAAGATTTTTCACTAAGTTCCTGATAAACACGTCCAAGGTTATCGTATTGATAGCTTGTCTGTACTTCATTGGCCGTTTTGCTTCGCACCCTGCCCATATTGTCATAGACATAGGATTTTGATACATTTTTAGAAGTATCACTGCAAATTGTATTTGCTGTCAGCACACGATTCAGTGCATCATAGGTGTTAGTGGTCACATTGCCATTGGCATCGGTTACAGTCAGTGCATTACCATTCAGATCATAGGTTGTTGCACCAGAGTTATAGCCTGTGCTGTCAGTCGTTCTTACCAAATGTCCCCACGCATCATATTCATAATTCGTGGTCATGTAGTCAGAATCATTTGTGCTGTTCAAACCCGTGTACATTTTGGTTTGGATACCAGCATTGTTGTAGAAATACTTGGTAATATTCTTCTCACCATTAGACGTGCCGTCACTCAATGTTACCTGTGTCAGCAAGCCCTGTGCATTGTACTGATTTTCAGTTACACTATACTTTACTGTATCCGAATCCTGCTTTTGAACAGTTTGCTTTGCCAGCGTTACATTACCATTCTTGTCATACTGATTTTCCGCCACAGAGTAGTTGACAGATCCATTCGATTTGGTGTTGAACGGTGTGTAGGTCTTAGTAACCTTGTTCAGATAACCATACTCATACTTCGTGATGTTTCCCAATGCATCTGTCTGACGAGCAAGCTGTCCATTGGCATAGTATGCACTGGTACGCTTAGTTTCACCATTTGTTTTTTCGTAAATTGTGTGTTCCTTGATATCGGTCAGCGTTTCGGAAATAACCTGCTTGTTTTCAGTAATATAAGTCGTTTTAGTTGTTTTCAGACCCTTACAGGAGTGAGAAGCTGAAGTATCAAGTGCAGAATAAATGTCAAAATTGTATCCTGCAAATTCATAGGATGTCTTCGTTAAAATTTGCTTTGTGCCATTTTCACTGCCCAAGAAATATGTTGCCTTTTCTCTTTGAAGACCATCATACGCCGTCAGATTCATTGTGCCGTCTGGATTGGTTTTCTTGATTACCTGTCCATACGCATCATACACATAAGAGGTAACATTACCTTCTGCATCTGTTTCTGATTTTTTGTTTCCGTCCGGATAATAAGTTGTCAAGCTGCCGTGGCT
>NZ_QSTT01000045.1:0-4938 GCF_003438725.1 Ruminococcus sp. OM06-36AC | reverse complement strand
CATTTTTGTTTCGTAAAATCCGCCCATTGACCATTCAATCCTAAAAAATCACGCTGTTTCCGATACTTTTTGCATTTTCCATACGATTTTTTGACGGCGAAACATTATCCCGTCAATTGCAGTCGCTTTACATATTCCTGCTTCATCTGCATAGAAGAATGCACATATCGATTCAAAGTAATACTGGCATCAGCGTGTCCCAGCAATTCACTCAGCGTCTTTGCATCAAACCCATGGGCAATACAATCTGTAGCATAAGTGTGTCGAAGCAGATGAAATGGAACCTTTCGGATACCACAGAGTTTCAGGATTTTCTGAAACCGATACTGCATCGTTCTCGGTTCTGCCGGTTTGCTTTTCCCAGTAATCAAGTACAGAAAATCCTGTCGCTTTTTCTTTTCCAGCAATGCCAACAAGAAGGACGGAACCGGAATTGTCCGCACAGAAGTTCTGCTTTTGGGAGAGCCGATCAGCACCTCAGAACAACCATTTCGATAAACTCTCTGTACCGTTCGTTTTACAGAAAGCGTTCCGTTTTCAAAATCAATATCATTCCACTGCAAGCCGCATAATTCACCTACACGCAAACCAGTGAACAAGCACAGCAGAATCGCCAGATCAATGGTCAGCCCTGTCTGAAGAAGATACTGCTCCAATTTCTTTCGCTCCTCAGAAGACAAAACATCCAGCTGCTTTTTCTCTGCTTTTGGCATAGTGAAATGCGTTCCACGAATGTGATATTCCTGCACTGCATACTGTTCTATGCTGTGGTAAACCCGCATAATGTCTTGTACAAACCGAGCGGAAAGTCCGCCTGTCCCGCATAATCGACCGCTTTGCAGTTTCTCATAGACAAAATCATTCAGCTGATGCGTTGTCATATCCGTGAGATACTTTGTTCCGAGATCCGGAAGAATATGATTGCGAATGATGTTTTCATAGTGCGCATAACTGGACGGTTTCACACGCAGTTTTGCTGCGGAAAGCCATTGACGAGATGCCTCTGCCACTGTCAATTTCAAAGCAGAAACTGGCTGGTTCTGCAAAACAGCTTGAAATTGTGCCATCTTTTCCTTTACCTCAGAAAGCGTTCTGGCATACACAAATTTGTATTTCAGCGATCCATCTTCCTTATGACCGATCGGAACACGTCCCTCAAACCGACCGTCTTTTCTCTTGTAAATGTTGCTGCCTCTTCTCGGCATTTGAAATTCCTCCTGACAAGTTTTCGGACTGTTCAAAGCAAGAAAACGCCTGCTTTTTCTCCGATTCTGATGATTTATTCATGAATTTTCAGAAATATATACTTTACTTTTTCTGAAAATCTGCTATAATGATAGCAGATTCGATGCTGTTTTGTCTGAAATTTATGCAAATAAATGGGCGGATTTTACGAAGAAATCTACATTTCATAGAAACAAAATGCCATGCTGAGAAGATGTGCTTTCTCAGCATGGCATTTTTTATGGTTCTAATTTTGATTTTACAACAAAAAAACGATAGCCTCGACCTACCGTTTTATTTTACCCTATCGTTTTTTTGTTGTTTCAGAAATGCAAACAACCTGCCGGGAAAACGCTCCCCAGCAGGCTGCTTTTGCTTGATAAAACCGAAAAAGTCACGCATTTTCGGCGTTTTTCCAAAAAAAAAGCGCTGCACAATTGTATCATTTGTGCAGTGCGGTTATGGTTGCGGGAGCCAGATTTGAACTGACGACCTTCGGGTTATGAGCAACTCTAACGCAAGTGAAAAATCCCATGCAACACAATCATTTTCAGACTTCATATATCGCTTTTGCCGACGAGATGACGACGCAGATGTCGACTTAAGCAGTACAATGACAAAATGAGGCACACACTTTCCGCTGTTCCTTGAAAAGTGTTTCTACAAACACGGGAAATATTTTTGAATGAACAGCTTTTGCTATCTAATAACAGCCGGTGAAAAAAGTGATATGTTTTTGCACAATGCTTTTAAAATATGCCTTATCAATCCCCCACATTCAAAAAAGCTGCAAATCCAGTTGCTTTTTCCGCAGGAACATGGTATAATAACAATAACAAGAATCCCGGTAAAATTACAGAAACAAGCAGAGGTGAGAATATGAAACACAAACCCTTGCCGATTGGCGTAGAAGATTTCAAGCGGCTGGTGGACAACGGGTACTACTTTGTCGATAAAACGCTGATGATAAAGGAACTCCTGGAAAACAAGGAAACCGTCAATCTTTTCACTAGACCGAGAAGATTCGGCAAAACACTCAACATGAGTATGCTGCAGCGATTTTTTGAGGCAACTGAGAAAAGCAATGCCTATCTCTTTGATGGCTTGAAAATCGCAGCTTATCCGGAATATATGGCGTATCAAGGACAGTATCCGGTAATCAGCATTTCGCTGAAAAGCATGAAACAAGCCAGCTACACAGATGCTTTTTATATGTATAAAAACTTGATTGCAAAGGAATATGAGAAGCATAAAATCATTTTAGAATCCAATAAGATTTTAGATTCAGAAAAAGAAGTATTCCAAAACATTATGGAGCAAAGAGCAGACCAAAATGTTTACCTGAATTCTATCCGAACCTTATCCGACATTCTGGCAAAATACTATGAAAAGAACGTCATCATTCTCATTGACGAGTACGATGTACCATTAGAAAATGCTTACCACGAGGGCTTTTACGATGACATGACCAACCTGATTCGCAGCTGCTTTGAGTCTGCGTTAAAAACCAACCCCTCGCTGGAATTTGCAGTTCTGACAGGCTGTCTGCGGGTGTCCAGAGAGAGCATTTTTACAGGCTTGAACAACCTGAAAACTTACTCCATCACAAAGAACAAGTTCTCCCAGTATTTCGGATTTACCCAGGCGGAAATGCAAGAGATTTTGCAAACCTTCTCCCTGGAACAGTATGCCGGAACAATTGCAAAATGGTATGACGGCTATCGGTTCGGACTGACGGAGATCTATAACCCGTGGAGTGTTCTGAACTGCATTGACTCCTACCTGCAAAACGACATGGTTGCCTGCGAACCCTACTGGTCGAACACCAGCTCCAATCGGATTGTGAAGCGGCTTATCGAGGAGTCCAACGAGCGTACCAAATCTATGGTGGAGGAACTCATCAACGGCACACCGATTCACACCCAGATTTTTGAAGACGTGACTTACGGCACAATTGATGTTAATCAGGACTACATCTGGAGTTTCCTGCTGTTCACCGGTTATCTGAAGATCATCTCCTGTGAAACAGTCGGCGACGAAACCTACTATGACATGGTGATCCCCAATGTGGAGATCAAGAGCATCTACAAGAACACCATTCGTTCGTGGTTTATTGACCATGTCAACCGTGACAGCCGGACAGACATTCTGGAATCTGTGATTCATGCAGATGCGGAAAAGCTAGAAGATCTGCTATGCACCTGGCTGACCAACACGATCAGCTGTTTTGACGAACAGGAAAACTATTATCACGGCTTTGTAACAGGACTGGTTTCCGGATTCAGCGGCTATATGGTGGTTTCCAACCGGGAATCCGGCAACGGGCGGTTTGATCTGGTGGTAAAGCAGCGTTCCAGATGGCATCACGCCGCAATTCTGGAATTTAAGGTTGTAGAAAAGTACAACCAGATGACAAAAGCCTGCGAAGATGCCCTCAGGCAAATCGAGGAAAAGGACTACGAGGCAAGTCTGCGGGACGAACAGTACGAAAACATCGCAAAGCTTGGAATTTGTTTCTGCCAGAAACGGTGCAGAGTAAAATCCGGCGGTGTGGATCATTTTGAATATTGAATCATCGAGAGCATATCACTTCTCACACTTCAAGAGATAATAACGAAACCAGCCTGAGATTCTATCGCTAGAACCTCAGGCTGATTTTATTTGATATGCAGTGAGAAAAGTGACACGCTTTGCCGCAAGCCCTCTCAACGTACAGGTTTATGAAAAAAGCGGCAGCTTATCAAAAAACCACCGCTTTTCAAAGAAACAAAACCTAAAAACCATTGGAACAGCATGAATTTTCAGAAGCTTCTTTTTATCTGCGGCTTGGAACAGAGCCGCAGAGATTTATTGCAAATGATTCTTCCCATTGGGGAGAAAATCATTTTTTACTTTGAAAAATCCCACGAAGATAGTTATAAAAATGCGGCTGAACGCTAGATGAATCATGCCCTCCATCAGAAACAGAATGCCAGAGATGCTCAATTCCATTTGCAGACAAGATATTGTGATAAACAGAAGGCTGTGAGCCAACTGTACCATCTTTCCCACCGCCGGTAATCATGATCAGATTCGGCATCTGGTATGCCGGTTTCAGCTGATTTTCCTGCAGCTGACCGGGGTGCATACTCAAATCTGTTCCAGGTGTCAGTCCTGGTGCAGGACAGGCGGCACCCACATAGCCAAACAAATCTGAACGGGTCAAGCCGATGAACAGTGATTCTCTCGCACCCATGGAAAACCCTGTAATTGCAGTGTTCTCACGCCCGATCTTCACGGAGAAATTCTTTTCGATATACGGCATCAGATCGTTTGTCAAATCATGGATAAAGTTGTCATAATTCAATGAATTCTCCAGATTTAATCCATCGCATGCCTCTTTGGTTTTGCTGGTGTAGATATATGGAAAAACAACGATCATCTTTTCCGCTTCGCCATTTGCATTCAAATTGCCCAGCATGGTACGGGCACTGCTCATAGCTGCCAAAGAATCCTCTGTTTCCCAATAACCATGCAGTGCATAGAGTACTGGATAGGTTTCGTTTTCATTGTAATCAGCCGGCAAAAGCACATTCACGTTGACATTTCGTTCCCGTGTTGTGGAATAGTACTGATATTTTTTCAGAGTACCCCTCGTTCATTAATAATCAGGTAAGTATAAAGACCCACCGAAAAAAAGTCTGTAAAAACGCAGTCAACTATGGTAAAATATAA
>NZ_QSTT01000044.1:725-5389 GCF_003438725.1 Ruminococcus sp. OM06-36AC | reverse complement strand
TCCCTCACAATTTCAGCACGCACAGCAGTCATCAAAGCGGTCTGGGTTTGTTCCTTCCGGGTCAGGGCTTTCAGAATACGTTCGTCAATCGTACCCTTGGTGATGAGATGTTGAATGACAACCGTTTCGGATTGCTGCCCCTGCCGCCACAGTCTGGCGTTGGTCTGCTGGTAGAGTTCCAGACTCCAGGTCAGTCCGAACCAAATTAGGTGAGAACCGCCTGCCTGTAAGTTCAAGCCATGCCCGGCAGCGGCTGGGTGCAGCAGACCAACTTGCAGCCTTCTAGCATTCCAGTTCCGAATACTGTCAGAGGACTGGATTTCCTGATAGGAAACATTCAGCTTTCGCAGTCGCTCTTGAATCCGCTCCAAATCATGCTTGAACCAATACGCCACCAGAACGGGCTTGCCGTTGGCTGCCTCTATCAAATCTTCCAGTGCATCCAGCTTTCGGCTGTGAATAGGAATCACCGCTTCGGTATCGTCATACACTGCACCATTCGCCAGCTGGGAAAGTTTGTTGGACAGACTTGCAGCGTTGGCGGCGGTGATCTCAGTGTCCTGCATCTCCAGAATCAATTCGGACTTGAACCGCTTGTAGGTTTCTTGCTCCGTGTCGAACAGCTGCACGGGATATTCGTTGGAAATTAATTCCGGCATGTGCAGGTGGTCGAGGGCTTTCATCGAAACAGTAATGTCCGATATTTTTTCGTAGATCCGTTCTTCGGCATCGGGCAGGGGTTTGTAGGAATACACGATATATCCGTTCTGCTTGTCTGGCTTGAAGTAGGCATTCCGATACTGCCCGATGAATCTGCCGAGCCGCTGCCCCATATCCAGCAGACGAAATTCCGCCCATAAATCCATCAAGCCGTTGCTGGCAGGCGTTCCTGTCAGCCCTACGATGCGTTTCACATTCGGTCGAACTTTCATCAGGGCTTTGAAGCGTTTGCTCTGGTGGCTCTTAAAGCTGGAAAGCTCATCAATCACCACCATGTCATAATCGAACTTCGTGTTGTTGACGAGCCAGTCAATGTTCTCCCGGTTGATGATGTAGATGTCAGCATCTGCCTTTAAAGCTGCAATGCGTTCTTCCTCTGTGCCGACCGCTACGCTGTATCGCAGAGGTTTCAAGTGCTCCCATTTTTCAATTTCAGCAGACCATGTATCCCGTGCAACTCGCAGTGGTGCAATAATCAAAACTTTTCTGACCGCAAACAGATCAAACATCAAATTGTGGATTGCGGTCAGTGTTGTAATCGTCTTACCAAGTCCCATATCCAGAAAGAGTGCTGCGATTGGATGTTCTTCGATAAATCGAACAGCATATTTCTGATAATCATGTAGTTCCATCGCTTTTCACCTCCGAGATGATTTTTTCGATGCCCTCACAAGCATCCAAGACGTAAACCAGAAAACCCAATCGCCTCAGAAGTTTATGCCGGGAAAGTTGAAGCGGTCTTGGTTTCTCTCCGGGTGCTTTCACTTCCACAAAAGCAATTCTACCGCCGGGCATCAATACGATGCGATCTGGAACGCCTGCCGTTCCGGGAGACGTGAATTTCCAACACACACCGCCATTTTGCTTTACTGCCTTTGTGAGTTTTTCTTCAATGATTTTTTCTCGCATGGATTCTCCCTGTTTTTTGAGAAAATGGAGGTCATAGGAAGTCAAATACAAACCTTATATAGAGAGAAAAATTTTACTTTTTTTCTCGCCTGCGTAAAGTCTGTATATGAGTTCCTATGACTTCCACTTTCCCTATATTTCGGTGTTTTTTGACCTTAAAAGTGGAGGTCGATTTTATAGAGTGGAAGTCAAAAACATACTTTTAGTCAAGGAAATCGAATTTGATGCACAGTCCCACAATCACATTACACTGTGTTGTTCTCTTACGTTTATACCCAGCTTGTTCCAAAGCAGAATAGAAATCTGATGTGCTGCGAACAAACTCACCATTTTCAAGACAGTATTCACGGTAGTGCCGATATAGTTCTCCGGACTTTTCCTGATAGCTTTTATCCACCTCACAGCATTCATTGATGAAATTTCCAAGCCAGTCGTTGCCCTCACGATAAGAGCCGATCGCATCTAAAACACACTGCGGTCTGGTGATCTGATAGTTTGCCTCGATGACCTTTCTTGCACCTTCAATCAACCATGAAAGCACTGCACCGCCAGCGTTATCCACAAGATGCTGTGCATAGTTCTTCACATCTGCTTTGCCCTGAATCTTGGCGTGAAACGGGATCACAATCAATCTTCTCCATGTTCCGTCATCCGATGCGCCGACCTTCGGAAGATGATTGGTATACAGCACCAAAGTGTGAGAGGGTTCAAAGTGGAATGGTGCTTTGAATTTCTTTTCAGCAAAAATCGGGTCAGTGGAACAGAGCTGCTTCACCACGCTGGTATTCAGCCGCATGCCCTCTTGCAATTCTGCCGCAATAATCATCCGCTTTCCCTTGAGTTCCGCCATTTCCGGCTTCACGTTTCTCTTGCAATTGACAGTCAGGGCATCTGCTGAAATGTTGCCGCTGTAACTTCCCAGAACCTTGTAAATGACATTCCAGAAAGTCGATTTTCCGTTACGTCCATCACCGTAAGCAATAATCATCGCCTCCAAATACACCTTGCCCACAATACAAAGTCCGCAAATCATCTGCACATAGTCAATCAAGCTCTGGTCGCCGCAGAAGAACAGCTGCAACGCATCATTCCAGAGTTCTTCGCCTTCATTGCTCGGAACGACCGCCGTCACTTTCGTTAAGAGGTCGGCAGGGTCTGTGGGCTTCCAGCCATTCAATCCTTCGGGCAGATAGTAAGTGCCTCCGGGGGTATTTAAAAGCATCGGATTGCTGTCAAGGGCTTCGGGATTGTGGAGAACCAGAGGCTTTGCAGCATCCAGTGCATTGGTCATACTGCGAACATGGCGGTATTTCATCACGAATGCCTTGAAAGTGGCATAGTACTGATACTCCTTGTATGCGGCGATCTGTTCCTCGTCCAGACTATCCCGAAACTTTTTGCCGCCATTGATTGCTGCATCTCTTGCAACACCGAGGCTTTCTAGTTTCAGAAGGGATGCTTCCACCTGCTTTTCTGCCTCTGCCAGCTGTATGTCTGTATGTTCGATCATAGCAAGGGTGACAGCGTGCTCTGACTCCTCCCAGTAGGTTCCGTTGTAGCGAAGATAATCGGTCGCAATAGTAAACGCCACCTCATCTGAAAAGCCTTCTACAAATGTGCGAGCCTCTCCAACATCCGAAAAATCATCGGGAATCAGGGACTGTTTGCCGTATGCTTCAGGAGAAATATATCCTTCCTGCGAGGTTACTTTTTTTCCGAATTTGCAGGCACTGTGCCAGATGGTTTCCAGTTCTTCATCCGGCAGCGGCGGTTCGCATTCTGCTGCCTTTTCCAGAAACTTCTGATAACTTTCCTCAGTCACACCAAAACGCTTGACCAGCTTTCCAGCCATGCGAGACATTGTGCTGTTACGCTGTCCCTGCGGAATGTTACGATTTGACTTCATCAGTGTAAGCCAGTCCTCAATGGATAAACTGCCTTCGTGCCATACAACATCACTCGGACAGCCAAAGAGGAAACGTGAGGCATCCAGTGCATTTCCATCAAAAAACGGCAGTTCCTTATGAATTTTCTGCTTTATTGCCTTATGGGAATTTGCATCCTTGCAGGGTGCTGTCGGGAAAAATACATGGAAACGTGGACGGGCAGATTTGCTGCCTTTTGTCAACATATGATGACGGCTGTAGGTCACTGCAAATGCAACATCTCCTAAGCTGTTCATCAGCATTTCAGGCGTGATCCAGTCTTTCGGGTCATCTGAGTGGTCGTTGTCACAATCCATGGGTACTACATCAGACAGCAGGAAATTGGCATCACTGCGGGCAAAATTCTCATACTGAGCACAGACATGATCGTAGACAACGGCTTTTTTCAAGTCCGCTTCTGAAGTAATGACCTTTTGGTTTGGATAAAGGATATTCTTTTCATTGCCGGTACAGTTTGCTGTATAGAGCGTAAATTTCATTCTATTTCCTCCAGTTCTTCTGTAAAATACCGAATGGTCATATGCCGCCGCTTCGCCCATTTGATTTCCTGCTGCATACCCTCCGACCGCACAGAACCAAACACCCACAACTGAGCACATTTTGACAGCAGTACCAAATTCATGAACATCGCTGTCTGACGATCTTCGCCCAGACTGTCATCCATGAATTGCGGAAACAGCAAGTGGGGAGCGATAGGGACATAGTGGGTGTCTACCGCAAAGCGGCTGTATCGTCTGGCGTTTTCGATATTGTCATTGATGCAGCCGTGGGAATAGGGAGAACAGATGTATACCAGCGGTCGATAAGCGGCAGCCTTTTTCGCCCTGCGTTCCTCTCGTTCAATACGGCTCAGTGCTTCATAAGCAGTGAGATCAATGTACCCCTCAGCGTTATACAGATTCATGCAGTGCTCCTTTCAGCCGCTTCAGTGTGCAGGCATCGCAGTAAACGGCACTGCTGAAAATGTCAAAGTTTTCTGCTGTCCAGAAGATACTCAGATCAACCGGCACTTCTGCACCGCACTGCGGGCAATGGCAGTATACGTTTTCGTTGTTGATCTCCACGGAGATACTGGTGGTGTCATTCAAG
>NZ_QSTT01000044.1:0-715 GCF_003438725.1 Ruminococcus sp. OM06-36AC | reverse complement strand
ATTCAAGTTTTCTTTGATGTAAAACATATGGAATCCTCCTAATCTTTCTTGTAAAAGCTGCATTCATATCCGTCTGCCCGAAGCAGCAGTCCTTTTGCCCAGTCTGGCGTTCTCGCCATCTGCTGACAGATCTCATCCAGCTTTGTATCTTTTGGACATTCGATAATCATTTCATCGTGAATATGACCGACAATGAAGTATTGTGATAGTGTCTGCATGGAATAGAAGAGCAGATCCCGTGCGGTTGCCTGAACAATGTTTTCGACCAGCTTGCCGGAGTAAGTCTCCAAGCGTTCCCATTTTCTGCCCGTGCCAATGCCCTCATAAGTGATAGAATCACCGCCGAAGCGATTTTCACCGATGCGTGGCTTGACATATGCCAACCGTCTGCCGGACAGCAGCTTGATAAACAGAAAACCAGATTCATAAGAGAAGTGAATGCCGTGGGTCTCTGTTTCGGTTTTATCCCGCACAGCTTTGATGGCCGCATTTTCTACATCCCACCACAACTGTACAATGTGTGGAGAAGCAGTTCGCCAGTCCGTCACAATTTGCTTCAGTTCTGCATCAGACATTTCCGCTCCACCCATGGCTTTCATTGCTCCGACCGATCCGCCGTAGCCACATGCCAATTCTGCGACCTTACCTTTCTGCCGAAGATATCCGTTGATGCCATGCTTGACCACAGGCACGCCGAAAATCTTAGATGCTGAGG
>NZ_QSTT01000043.1:0-5521 GCF_003438725.1 Ruminococcus sp. OM06-36AC | reverse complement strand
GCGGTGTATTCGTATCTGCCTGTGCCGAAATGGTCGGCGGCAAGTCTGGCAGCCCGTTCTCTGGTGATGTGGTTCATCTCAATCTCCACGCCAATGGTCTGATTTTTCAGGTTTTCGATTTGCTTTGCGGTTTTTTCGTTCATGGTGTTTTCCTCCGTAATTTCGGGTTTTTTTCCCTTTCGTTGTAACCATATTAACTCTAAACGGAGGAGATAGCAAGCGGCTAAATGTACAGAAAATGAGGTCAAAAGATTGTGTAGAATACACGCTTGCAATCCTTGCGATTGTATGGTAACATACTGTATAATGGAGGAGGTTCCGCCTTATTTTTTCGCCTTGGATACGGTCTGGAAACTGTCGATTTCGGGAATCAGAGCAAGGGAAGAACCGTTTTCCCACCGCATATGAATACTGCCCGCATCATCAATGTGCGTGACCACACCAACTGTTCCGGGAAGAATCGGATACGTTTCATTCCGCATAGAAATCAGCTGTAATTTCGTTCCGACAGGGTACTTTTTTCGCAGCTGTTCCAAATATGATTCACTCGGAAACTGCATCAGTATCACCAACCTTTCTGAATGCGGAATTGCCTGTGAGATTGCGAAGAATGACTTTTCTTGCTGCCTTGAATTCTGCACCCACCATTCCCAGACGAATCAGGAAACACCGCATGGTGTACTTGGGATTGTCGGAGGTGTCCGGCTTGCGGTTAATGCGGCTCTGGTTCTTGGCAAATTCGCAGAGCATGGAAATGAAAGTACAGTAGGCATCTGCATCACCATCCTGTTCGACCGTGAACCACGGGAATTCCACCTTTTCATCAGACGGAATGATGTCCAAACAGTCGGTTTGAAAAGCTGCCTGAAAAAGGGCAGCCTTGTTTTCGCAGATCTGTCGGAGATTGCCGAGCGTATGCTCCGTGAAGAAATCGGCTGGCATCTGCACAGTCAAGCCTTTAGATTCCGGTTCTGATGTGTCCGGAACAGCATAGCCCTGATTTGCCAGTTCGGCAAGAAGCCGTTCTGTTTCCTTATAGTCGGCTTGGTCACTGATTTTCAGATCACCGGACTTGGTAACGGTGTAGCATTCCCCGATTTGGTAGGCACAGGTGGGCATGAATTGATAGACTGCCGGAATGCCGATAATCTCACTGATGGCTTTCACCAGTTCCTTTCGATTTTGACTGTGATAAGCAATGGTCATGTGAAAAACTCCTTTCTTTCGGCGTTTTTGCTTTCGCCATGACACATATTAACTCTGTTTCCCACAGATAGCAACTGTGAGATGTGTAGAATGTTTCGGCCGTCATTTGTAACAGATCACAAATCTGCCCAGACGATTCCAGCAAGTACAAAAACAGCAACATTCAGACAGATGCCATTCCCCCAAAGGCGGTACTCTTCTGCATCACGATATGGATCTTGCAGCCATTTCTGTACCATCTTTCGCCTTTTGGGACGGCTCTCCGGTTTTACCGCTTTTCGGTATTCTTCAAAAATAACTACCCATCGGTCGATTTCTTCTTCTGTGGGATTTTTCGATGCCAAGTCACTGCACCATTGATCCGGAAATCCCTGCAGTCTTGCACATTCCTGCGGTGTCAGTCTGCGAACCGCATAACCGCTGGAAACGATACTGGGGTCTTTGTGATCCCGTGCCAGCAGTGTAGGGGTCGTTTCCCGAAATGCACTGCTGAAATTTCCCGTAGAAGCAGCATACACTGCATGATGGTCAGTAGCATTCAAAGTGAAAGCGACCTCTTTGTTGACACCGCCGCCCTGTGGTCCGTTTTGGTCAGACCGACCGATCATTGAACCCTGCAAAGCATAACTTTCCAGAACAGCAATACCGCCTTGGTTTTTTGCTGGTGACTGGTCGCTGGTGTCCAAAGTACGGGCAGTGTCTGCCTCATAAATGCCGCTATGCGGATTACCGGAAAGCATGGCATTGCTGGAAAAGGAACTGATGCCGTATGCTTTCGGCTGAAATACCGTCTGGTCATTGTTGCAGGACAGCGTAGCAGATTTGTTTTCCTGTATCAGACTGCCTT
Organism: Ruminococcus sp. OM06-36AC; assembly: GCF_003438725.1. Classification (NCBI taxonomy): domain Bacteria; kingdom Bacillati; phylum Bacillota; class Clostridia; order Eubacteriales; family Oscillospiraceae; genus Ruminococcus; species Ruminococcus sp. OM06-36AC. Next base: position 3,468 of record NZ_QSTT01000043.1, on the reverse strand, counting down.
TTCCACCGCCGGCTTTTCCGCAGCGGATCTTCAGTGTTTTCGGTGTATCCATCAACAGCGGAACATTTCCGCCACCGGTTCCGCATCTGGAAGTCAGTGTCTGTACTTTTCCGTTCTCAGAGATCTGAAGCCGGCTGTCAGCAGGATGATTTTCCAGTACACAAGGCGGATGATGGGCTTCTGCCCGAAGGGTGGCAGTGCGTTCTTTCAGAATGTCTATGCGTTCTCCGCCCTGGTCACACAAGCACAAGCCTGCCGTTCCAGAGCTGTCCGCAGCACTTCCGGCAGTTCTTTGCCACGTACGGAGGCTCTCCGCAGAATACCCTGACAAGCCTTCGGACTCAAATAGTATTTTTCCGGCACTTGTTCCGTCAAAATCTGCGACAAGAAAGATCCGTTTTCTTCGTTGGGGGACTCCCCAGTATTGTGCATCAAGAACTCGCCATGCGAGGGAATAGGATTCTGCCAGAATCTCTCCGGCTTTTGTCCATTTTCCCGCAGGTCGAGGAATTGAAATGCTGCTGTCTTTGACCGAACAGATGGCTTCGAGGACACAGCGGAAATCTTCTCCACCGTTGGAGGAAAATGCTCCGGGGACATTTTCCCAGACGATGTATCTTGGATATTTGCCATTGCTTGCACACCTCATTTCTCGGATGATACGGATTGCTTCGTGAAACAGAGAAGAACGGCTGCCGTTCAGACCGGTTCGTTTTCCGGCGATGCTCATATCCTGGCATGGACTGCCAAAGGTGATGATGTCCACAGACGGCAGCTTTGCACCATGCAGTCCGCTGATATTGCCGAAGTGTTGTACCTGCGGCAGCCGTTTTTCTGTCACACGAATGGCAAACGGTTCAATTTCAGAAGACCAGACAGGCACAATGCCTGCCAGCAGTCCGGCAAGCGGAAAACCGCCACTGCCGTCAAAGAGGCTGCCAAGGGTGAGGTTACGCATCTGACACCTCTACTTCCGAATATTCCATTCGCTTCCCATCCCGAATCAAATACACATCATCGGAATTTCCGTCATGGAGTTTTGTGTACCTTTCAACGGCTACATCAACAAACTTCGGTTCAAACTCTATGCCGTAACAAATTCTGTCAAGCTGGTCACAGGCAATCAGGGTAGATGCTGAACCTAAAAAGCAATCAAGCACTAAAGCATTCGTCTGCGTTGATAAACCGATAAGATAGGCGATAAGAGGAACAGGCTTGCTTGAAGGATGTCCGCAGCCGTCTTCTTTGCTGTTTTTAATACGGTCAAATTCAAATACAGTTACCTGTTTCTGATCTCCGTACCAGTTGTGCTTACCATCTTTCTTCCAGCCAAAAATAATAGGCTCATGGATATATTTCCAGTCAGTTCTTGTAAGCACAAGTCTGTCCTTTTTCCAGACAAGACCCGCACCAACTTTAAAGCCTGCATCTTCAAAAGCATCATGAAAAATTCTCGCCTTTGAAGTGGCATAGAATTCATAGAAACTCGCATCTCTCTGCATATACTCATGTAGATTTTTGAACACTTTCATAAGGAATTCGTAGGCTTCCTTATCATTCAGGTTGTCGTTTTTAATTTTTCCTGATGAGCTATTCAAGTCCACAAAATATGGTGCATCTGTACAGACAAGGTTTACTCTTGTATCACCAAGCAACGCATTGAATGTTTCAGGCAAAGTGGAATCTCCGCAGATGACAGTATGTTTTCCAAGATGCCAGATGTCGCCGAGTTTCGATTTGCAGGGCTTTTCCAGTTCTGCGTCTACATCGAAATTATCTTCTTTTGCCTCATCGCTGTCAATTGCAAAGAGGTCAGCGATTTCTTTTTCATCAAATCCTGTCAGACCAAGATCAAAGCCAAGATTCTGCAATTCTTCCATTTCTACGGCGAGCAATTCCTCATCCCAGCCAGCATCTAACGCCATCCGGTTGTCAGCAAGAATGTACGCTTTCTTCTGTGCTTCTGTCAGATGGTCGGCATACACGCAGGGAACTTCTGCAATACCTTCTTCCTTTGCCGCCATAATGCGGCCATGTCCAGCCAGCACATTGTATTCCCGATCGATAATGACCGGATTCACAAATCCAAACTCACGCAGAGAAGAACGAAGTTTTAGGATCTGTTCCTTGTTGTGTGTTCTGGCATTGTTGGCGTATGGCACTAACTTGTCGATGTCAACAAGCTGAAATTCTGTAGTTGTGGTCATCTGTAATTCCTCCTCTGCTGAATTCTGAGCATACCTCTTCGGGCGGCATCCATATTGCCTTTGACAGCCTGTCCCTTGATTGTGCGATATTGCTGTTTGGTCATGTTATTTTTCTGCTGTTTCAGTTCTCTCCAGAATTGAACATCTGCTTTCATGTATTTCTCACTTTCTGCTTCTCAGCAATTTTTCCATCATATCTTCCTGCGGATTGCCCTGAAATTCTACAGAACAATTTTCCCTCACAATCTGAAAAATCTGATTCCAGATTTGGTTTGCCTGTTTCATGTAATTCTGTGACATTGCAACATACGGAGAAGCAATTGCCGCACCAGTTGTAGGATGTTTTGAAATATATCCGTATTTGGTGACGATTTGCTCACAGTGAATCCAACGGGAAATGCTCATGGCATATTGTTCCACAAGCTGACGGCTGACAATTTTCTCACACGAGCGTTCTTTCAGCCATTGATAAGTTTCTGTATACACATCATCTGCAAGGAGTTTTGTGCCGTCACGCTGTAATTCTTTCATGAAATCTCTGACAGGCGGTGTTTCAGCAGATTCTATATCCGCAGGCTGCATCATAACTTCCGCCGATTTTCCCTCAGCAATTTTCTCCGTGAGTGCCTTTCTTGGTCTTCCTGCACCCGGTCTTGCACCGCCTCGGTTTGTACCGTCTTTCGCCATGATGCCATCACCTCCGAAAAATCAAAGAAATTCAAACAAAAATGTTAAATCGGGCATGAAAAATGCCGACTACAAAAGTCGGCAAAGTTAGATGTTATCGGTATTTTTCAATATTTATATCTCTGAGGGGTCAATAGGGTGTTTGAATACCCGTTTTTGTGCGTGAGAGTGGACGCCGGTCTGTAAAAAATTCACAATTAGCGATTTTTATCCCCCCACCGGCAGCATTTCAGACACAATCAATACCGATAGACGGGATTTCGGTCTTCCGTCCATGTCTTGCGGTCGTGGCAGGGCTTGCATAACGCCTGCCAGTTGCTTTCATCCCACATCAGATGCGGATCACCACGGTGAGGAATGATATGGTCGACCACGGTCGCTGCCGTGAACCGTCCCTGTGCCTTGCACCGCACACACAAGGGATGCTGGCGGAGGTACGCCTTGCTGAGCCGCTGCCACTTGCTGCCGTAGCCACGCTTGGCGGCAGACGGTCGGTCTGGGTGCAAGGGCTGATGCTTTGCACAGTACAAGCCGTCTGTCAGATTGGGACAGCCGGGGTGCTTGCATGATTTCA
>NZ_QSTT01000042.1:0-5704 GCF_003438725.1 Ruminococcus sp. OM06-36AC | reverse complement strand
CACAATATCGTTTTTTATCACTGTTGTTAAATTTACAGAAATTTTTTCGCAGGGCCGAATCCTAAGACGGATTTTATGCCATTATCCAGTTAATTTTTACGTAAGTTTTTGCTATTCTGCTATTAATCTAATAAACTATGTTATGCCCCATAGCAAGAACCGCCACAGTTATTATTTTACTGTGGCGGTTCTCGATTGTATTTTTAAAGGATCTGGCTAAACTCAATCACTTCACGATTCGGTCCTGTGATTTTGAAAAACTTTACACCATTCTCCCAAAACGGCAGAAAATGAATCGTATCCTTCTGATTATTCAGACCCAATGAACAGACTTCTTGATAAGCTGCTTCGATATCCTTGACATCGATTGCTAGATGATCCCACGCTCCAGTCTGCATTGGTGCCTGATGATTTTCATAAATTTCCAGCATCAGATTTCCCAACTGCAAAAACGCAACTGCTTCTCCTGCCTCTTCATTATAAGTACGAAGAGCTACCGCAAATCCAAGTTTTTCATAAAAGGCAACCGTTTCCGCTAAATCATTCGTCGGAAAACCCAGATGCTGAAATCCCGTTGCATTGTCCTGTAACTTCATGCTCATAACCTCTCTTCTTTCAATTGTTCCAGTGTCTGTGCCATGTCCGGCATCGCCGGAATTGCACCGTGTTTCTGGACACAGACACTTGCCACTGCATTTCCAAAGTCTGCAAACTTTGCCGCTTCTTCTGTCGTGATCGTTTCCGATGCTTTTTCGCAGCGGCTGAACTGAAACAAGAATCCACCCCAAAAGGCATCGCCTGCACCAGTCGCATCTACCGCCTTGTTCTGGAATCCTTTTACCAGCTGTCCGCCCTGTCTGGTCTGGACGTAGGCACCTGTTTTTCCAAGTGTTACGACCACTATTTTTACACCGCTCTGCATCAGAAGTTCCGCAGCTTTCTGATAGTCGCTCTCACCAGTGAGCAGCATGGTTTCTTCCTCTGAAATCTTCATCAGATCTGCGTACTGTACCATGCTCCGCATCTGCTTTTTGGCAAGTTCCTCCGATTTCCAGAGAGAGGCACGATAATTCGGGTCATAAGAGATCACACATCCAGCTTCTTTTGCTTTCTGTACAGCAAACAGGGTGGTACTGCGTACCGACTCATCTGTCAGTGAAATCGAACCAAGATGCAAAATTCTGCTGTTGCGAATCAGTTCCAGCGGAACTTCCTCTTTTTCCAGCATCTTATCTGCACCATGATTTCGGGCAAAGGAAAATTCCCGTTCTCCGTCTGGCTTGACATCTACAAACGCCAAAGTGGTAAAATAATCATCACTTAATATAAAACCTGTACTATCAATGCCGCAGTTATCAAGGGTTTCTTTGAGAAATCTGCCGTGCATATCATTTCCGGCTTTGCCGATAAAGGCAGTTCTTGCGCCAAGCTTCGCCATAGCTGCCATGACATTTGCCGGTGCACCGCCTGCATTCTGAGCAAATATTCTTTGTCCCTGCTCATTCCTGCCCTGCATGGTAAAATCAATCAGCATTTCTCCTAAAGCTGTTACATCAAACATTTGTATTGCTCCTTTCCTTGATTTCAGCTACAATTTTGTTATAGGATTTCTTGTTCAGTCTGTAGAAAAACAGTGCAATGGCCGTAACGATCCAAAGTATTCCCGGAATGGTAGAAAAGCTGTGTTTCATAATCGAAAGCACATTTTCATTCTGCTGCATATTTGCCTCAAAACCAGTTGCACTCAGTACTGCTGCAAGAACAGATGTACCGATTGCCATTCCGATTTTATTTCCAAGAGAGATAAATGCATACTGGAAACCGTCATTGCGGACACCGGTTTTCCATTCTCCATATTCTACACAGTCGGGAATAATGGCATAAATAGCTGTGTTAAAACCTGCAAAGAAAAACTGTGTCAGACCAGAACAGATATAGAACGGAACCAGTGTCTTTACGGGGCTGAACAGATACAGTGACAGCATACATACACCTGTTCCAAGTGCTAATATAGAGGCAGCTCTGCCTTTATTTCCTGTCCATCTGAAAATAATAGGAAACAGTCCGGCACCGATAATTGATGGAATAATAATTGCCATGGAATAAGTAGTAAACAGGGATTCAGTCCCCTCCACATACTTAAAATAGTACAATGCATCAGCATTTCTTCCATAGAGTGTTACACCAAACAGGAACTGTCCCAGTAATGCCAGCAGATAGGGCTTATTCTGAAGCACAGTCTGAATTTGCAGCTTTATGGGTATTTTCTTCTTTTCCGGAATGGTTACTGCTTCCTTTGTCTTAGCAAAGCAGAAAATATGACAGGCAGCAAAAATCGCACCATAAAGTACAGCTACCAGCAGATAACCACGCTTATCGCTGCCGCCGCCCAGTTTGGAAATCAAGGGCAGTGTGATAATATTGATAATACCGATGGCAATCATGGCACTGACGGAACGGAAGGTATTAATTTTTGCACGTTCTTCAATGTTCTGTGTCATAGCACCACAGAGAGTTCCATATGGAATATTGACACAGGTATAACCCAATACCAGGATACAATAGGTTATGGTCATATACACTATTTTGGCAGTGCTGCTCCAGTCCGGATGAGTCCAGAAGGAAATCATCAGCACAATTGCAGTCAGCGGTGCTGCAATGAGCAGCCAGGGACGATAACGTCCCCAGCGAGTATTGGTTCGGTCGGTCAGACTGCCTACAATGGGATCATTGATAGCGTCCCAGAAGCGTGAGAACAGCATCAATGCAGCAACAGCACTCATACTGATACCGAATACATCGGTATAAAAAATCATAAGGAAATTACCAACGAACATCCAGCTGAAATTACAGCCTACATCGCCCATACCATAAGCAAATTTACTGATAAAGGGTATTTTCAGATTGGTATCATTCGCTTTCATGTCGTATTCCTCCAGTCTGCATTATTCCTGCACGTTAATGATCACCTTCATGGTTGTCTCTCTGTTGGCATCAATATACTCATACGCTGCCTTGTAATCCTGAAACGAAAAGTGTTTAGAAATCAACGGCTTGAGCGCAACCTTGTTTTCGTTAACCAGACGGATCGCCTCAATATAATCCTCGTTCCGATACATCATTGAGGTGTTCAGGTCAAGCTCATGATCATTCAGTACAGCAAGGTCAATCTCTGCCATACCGGCAAATACAGCTACAAGAATAATTGTACTGCCTTTTCTCGCATACTTTATCGCCTGACCCATGGTGATATTGTTTCCTGCACAGTCGTAAATCACATCTGCCTTATCCGGTCCGAAATTCTCCAGCATCGCCTCGCCGAAATCCTTTTCTTTCGTATTGATGCAGAAATCAACACCGCATTCTTTTGCCTTTTCCAGACGAAGGTCACTGACATCAGTTATCATTACACTTTCAGCGCCCAAACCTTTTGCTGTCTGTGCTACCAGAATTCCAATTGGACCTGCACCCAGAACTGCAATTTTCATACCCTTGACATCGCCTGCACGTTTAACTGCATGCACAGCAACTGCCAACGGTTCGATCATTGCTCCCTCGTCATAAGACATATCTTCCGGAAGTGCTGTTGCCTTTGCAGCATCGACAGCAAAAAATTCGGAAGCTGTACCTGTTGTCTGGAATCCCATAACCTTGAGTTCTTCACAGAGATTGTACTTGCCGTGACGGCAGGGATAGCACTTTCCGCATACCACCTGCGGCTGAATCGTTACTTTTTGTCCTACTGTAAATCCTGTTACTTTTTCTCCGAGCTTTACAATTTCGCCGGACACCTCATGTCCCTGTGTAACCGGATAAGAGGTAAACGGATGCTTTCCATGATACACATGGATATCCGAACCGCACACACCGATTTTCATAATCTTCACCAGAACCTGATCTGCTTTGATTTCCGGCACCGGAACCTCGTTGAATGTGATTTCCTTTGGATTTGTCATAACCTGCTGTAACATAACAATCGCTCCTTTTTCATATCAAATTTTTCGCTCATTTTTTCGTTTTATAATTACTTTTATAAAACGCTTTATGTAACTGACTACAGTATACACTACATCTTTGTATTTGTCAATAGCTTTTGTCGAAAAAATACAGTTTCTCTTTTTCTTACAAATACAAGGTTTCTGTTTTGCACAAAGTGCACAAAAAAAGCCCCGAGCAATACCCGGGACATTACGTTTATAAATTGTCTCACAAAGAATTCAGATAAGAATCAAAGAAATACATTGCTGCACCGATAGCAGATGCTTCTCGTTCATAGGTACAATTTTTCAGATATAATGTGTCGTTTTCAAACATATTATACTGTACTGCCTTACGGCTCAGTTCCGGCATATATTGTTTCAAATAACCGCCCACATAACCTCCGAGCATAATATCACAGTCAAATGCCATTCTCAGATTGGTAATCAGAACAGCAAGGTAATCCAGATAGTTGTCCCACGCTGTCTGAATTTCTGTATCGCCGTCTTGCAGACATTCAAAAAAGTCCTCTAAGGAATCTGCATATTTCAGAAGAACTGTGGCTGAGCAATATGCGTCAGCACAGCCTTTTTTTCCGCAGTAACAGGTTTTTCCATTGAATTCTACGATCATGTGTCCGAATTCGGCACTCCGGCGATGATTGCCTTCAAAAATTTTTCCGTTCAGGTAAATTGCTCCGCCAACGCTATTGCTAAGAGAAAGGTATATCATATCCGTGTCAATATGATGTGTTTCCGCGAACAGCGCACTATTGGCATCATTTTCATATGAAACGGGAAATGGAATTCTTTGACTGAATGGTTTCAGATTCATATGGTTCTGTTTCAACACATGAGAACGTACAAGAACATTATCGTGTTTATTTATGATTCCGGGCAAGGAAAATCCCACACCAAGAATTTTTTTCCTATCAGCATCTGTATCACGCAAAAATGTTTCCAGATTATCGGCAACACTTTGATAATACGCAGAATCGTTTGCAAATACGGATTTCATTCGCTTTTTCGCAATCACTTTTCCACAAAGATCCATAAGGACATAACTGATATGATTGGCAGTTATATCAATTCCCACAGCTGTTCTGAATTGTTCTGCAATAGACAGAACGGCTGCCTTTCTTCCGCCGGTGGACTCATATTTTCCAGTTTCTATTACCAGTCCGTTTTGAACAAGTTCTTTTACGTTCTGCAAAACTGTAGGCATACTGAGGCCCAATTCAGATGCAATTTCCTGTTTGGAGGTTTCACCTTTTTTCAGGATAAATTTTGCAATTTTTCTCTGGTTAAAATTGTTTTCCTTTCTCTGCATATGATCACTTCCGCTCTTTTTTCAATGGTTTTATAAAAGTATACATCATTTGCGGGGAAAAATCAAGTGTATTTTAATGAAACGAAAAAATTGCGCAAAAAGATAGGACAACAGCCCCCAAAAAGAGTTGTAATGAACTTGTGACCTACAAGACAAAAGAGAGTTGTCCTATGAATACAAGTACACACTATTCTGAAGAGATTTACAAGAGCCTAGTACTTTGTAACATTTAAATATTGCATAAAATATTAATGTGTGGTATAATAGTCTTATCACCAGAAAAGGAGATTTATTATGCCAACTACAAAATATATTATTGAGTTAACAGAGGCAGACCGTAAGTACCTCACAGATATTGTTAAGAAGGGGAATTCTCCTGCAAGAACCATTATGAGAG
>NZ_QSTT01000041.1:0-5962 GCF_003438725.1 Ruminococcus sp. OM06-36AC | reverse complement strand
GCCATGGAATCATCCGAGGCGGCTTTTTGTATCCGGAGGTGAACCTTATGCCGAGGAAGGCACTGAAACCATGCAAGCATCCCGGCTGTCCCAACTTGACAAACGGTTTGTATTGTGCGGAGCATCAGCTCTTGCACCCAGACCGACCGTCTGCCGCCAAGCGTGGCTACGGCAGCAGGTGGCAAAGGCTCAGCAAGGCGTACCTCCGCCAGCATCCCTTGTGTGTGCGGTGCAAGGCACAGGGACGGTTCACGGCAGCGACCGTGGTCGACCATATCATTCCTCACCGTGGTGATCCGCATCTGATGTGGGATGAAAGCAACTGGCAGGCGTTATGCAAGCCCTGCCACGACCGCAAGACATGGACGGAAGACCGAAATCCCGTCTATCGGTATTGATTGTGTCTGAAATGCTGCTGGTGGGGGGATAAAAATCGCTAAATGTGAATTTTTTACAGACCGGCGTTCCCTCTCACGCACAAAAACGGGTATTCAAACACCCTATTGACCCCTCTCAGAGATATAAATACGAAAAAACACCGATAACATCTGACTTTGCCGACTTTTACAGCCGGCATTTTTTATGCCTGATTTAGCATTTTTGTTTGAATTTCTTTGATTTTCGGAGGTGATGACATCATGGCGAAAGACGGTACAAACCGAGGCGGTGCAAGACCGGGTGCAGGAAGACCAAGAAAGGCACTCACGGAGAAAATTGCTGAGGGAAAATCGGCGGAAGTTATGATGCAGCCTGCGGATATAGAATCTGCTGAAACACCGCCTGTCAGAGATTTCATGAAAGAATTACAGCGTGACGGCACAAAACTCCTTGCAGATGATGTGTATACAGAAACCTATCAATGGCTGAAAGAACGCTCCTGTGAGAAGATCGTCAGCCGTCAGCTTGTGGAACAGTATGCCATGAGTATTTCCCGTTGGATTCACTGCGAGCAGATCGTCACCAAATACGGATATATTTCCAAGCATCCTACAACTGGTGCGGCAATTGCTTCTCCGTATGTTGCAATGTCACAGAACTACATGAAACAGGCAAACCAAATCTGGAATCAGATTTTTCAGATAGTCCGTGAAAACTGCTCTGTGGAATTTCAGGGCAATCCGCAGGAAGATATGATGGAAAAATTGCTGAGAAGCAGAAAGTGAGAAATACATGAAAGCAGATGTTCAATTCTGGAGAGAACTGAAACAGCAGAAAAATAACATGACCAAACAGCAATATCGCACAATCAAGGGACAGGCTGTCAAAGGCAATATGGATGCCGCCCGGAGAGGTATGCTCAGAATTCAGCAGAGGAGGAATTACAGATGACAACGACCACAGAATTTCAGCTTGTTGACATCAACAAGTTAGTACCATACGCAAATAATGCTCGTACACACAACAAAGAACAGATTCTGAAGCTTCGTTCTTCCCTGCGTGAATTCGGATTTGTCAATCCTGTCATCATTGACAAGGAATATAACGTCCTCGCCGGTCACGGCAGGATTGAAGCCGCAAAAGAAGAAGGTATTGCAGAAGTCCCTTGTGTATTTGTTGACCATCTGACGGAAGCACAGAAGAAAGCGTACATTCTTGCTGACAACCGAATGGCATTGGACGCTGGCTGGGACGAAGAACTGCTGTCCGTTGAGATGGAAGAATTACAGAATCTCGGTTTTGACCTTGGTTTGACCGGTTTTGATGAATCTGAAATTGCTGACCTTTTCGATATTGACAGTGATGAAGCAAAACAGGATGATTTTGATGTAGATGCAGAACTGGAAAAGCCCTGCAAATCCAAAATAGGTGACATCTGGCATCTTGGAAAGCATACCGTTATCTGCGGTGATTCCACTTTGCCGGAAACCTATACAGCACTTCTTGGAGACACAAAAGTAAATCTTGTTTGCACAGATCCGCCGTATCTTGTCAATCTGGAAAGCACGTCAGGCAAAATCAAGAATGATGACCTTGATGATGAAAAAGGATATGCGTTTCTAAAATCTGCATTTGAGAGATTCAAAGATGCCATGGCGAAGGATGCAAGCATTTATGTGTTTTATGCCACCTCCAAGGCACGTGTATTTCATGATGCGTATGAAGATGCAGGCTTCAAGGTCGGTGCAGGACTTGTCTGGAAGAAAGACCGTCTTGTTCTCACCCGAACCGACTGGAAGTATATCCATGAACCGATTATCTGGGGCTGGAGAAAAGACGGAAAGCATATCTGGTATGGTGACCAGAAACAGAAAACGGTATTTGAATTTGACCGCATTAAAAACAGCAAAGAGGACGGCTGCGGACATCCGTCCAGTAAGCCGGTGCCGCTGATCGCCTATCTGATTTCCCAGTGTACGCAGACAAACGGAATGGTGCTGGATGGATTTCTGGGAAGTGCATCTACACTTGTTGCCTGTGAACAGCTAAATCGTGTGTGCTTCGGTGTGGAACTGGAACCGAAATTTGTGGATGTGGCAGTAGAACGGTACATCAAGCTGCATGACGGAAATTCCGATGATGTGTATGTCGTGCGGAATGGAAAGCAGATCGCATATTCTGAACTGGTAAAGGAAGTGGAACTTCCCGATGATTAAAATTCTCTGTGCAGATGCCTTGGAAGGACTGCGAACACTTCCAAATGACAGCGTCTTCATGTGTGTCACAAGCCCACCTTACTATGGCTTGCGGGATTACGGCAATGCTGGTCAAATTGGAATCGAAGATTCTCCAGAACAGTATATACAAAAGCTGACTGCCGTATTTCGAGAAGTACGGCGAGCGCTTCGACCAGACGGAACTTTGTGGCTGAACATCGCCGATAGCTATGCCGGAAGTGGAAAAGGAATCGGTCGAAAGCCTACGCATTGTAAGCATTCGTATCAAATTCCGGCGGATAGTGCTGCAGCTGCTATGCCAACTACATGGAATGCCATCAAACCAAAAGATATGATTGGAATTCCATGGATGTTGGCGTTTGCCCTCCGTGCAGATGGTTGGTATCTCCGTTCGGACATTATCTGGAACAAGATCAACTGTCTGCCGGAAAGTGTAAAAGATCGTCCCACAAAGTCTTATGAACATTTGCTCTTGTTTGCAAAATCCAGCCGGTATTACTACAATGCAGCAGCAATTATGGAACCTGCAGCGGAAAGCAGCCTAAAACGATACGCTCGTGGTCGTTCCGGTCGAAACAAGTATGGTAGATTTTCGGAACAGGGCATCAATGGGGCAGATTACAACGAACGAATGCAGGGAAAAACCATGCGAAACAAGCGGGATGTCTGGAATATCAGCACCAACTCTTACCGCATGGGAGAACATTTCGCTATGTTTCCGGAGCAATTGGTAGAACCCTGTATTTTGGCAGGCTGTCCAGAAGATGGTGTGGTTCTTGATCCGTTCTTCGGAAGCGGAACTACTGGTGCAGTTGCCAAGCGACTGCATCGGCAGTGTATCGGAATTGAACTAAATCCAGTCTATTGCAAAAAAGCAGAAGAACGAATCGCATCTGTCTGATTCTCACAAATGACCGCCGAAACATTCTCCACATCTCACAGTTGCTATCTGTGGAAAAAAGAGTTAACATATGTACTGCCGAAAGGCAAATCACCGAAAATCGGGAGGAAAACATATGATAATTGCATTTGGACGGGCTGGAAATGAACGAAAGAAACTGGCATGGGCGATAGCCACGATCATTGGAACAACGGCGGAATATCAGTATATGCCCACCTGTGCCTACAAAATCGGGGAATGCTACACCGTTACCAAGTCCGGGGATCTGGAAATCAGTGACCAAGTCGACCATAAGGAAACAGAACGGCTTCTTGCCGAACTGGAAAATCAGGGCTATGTTGTTCCAGACACATCAGAGCCGGAATCCAAAGGCTTGACGGTACAGATGCCAGCTGATTTCTTCACGGAACATACACTGGGCAATCTCCGACAAATCTGCGAAAACAAGGCTTCCCTTTTTCAGGCTGCTTTTCAAACCGACTGTTTGGACATCATTCCGTCTGATGAAAAGGTGGAATTCCCTTGGTTTACAGTCGAACAGGATGGTGATGCAGATGCCTACTGTACTTTCATTTCCATGCTCTGCGAATTTGCCAAGAACCAGAGCCGCATTAACCGCAAGCCGGACACCTCCGACAATCCCAAGTACACCATGCGGTGTTTCCTGATTCGTCTGGGAATGGTGGGTGCAGAATTCAAGGCGACAAGAAAAGTCATACTCCGGCATCTGTCCGGCAATTCCGCATTCAGAAAGGTTGGTGATACGGATGCAGTTTCCGAGTGAATCATATCTGGAACAACTCCGAAAGCAGTATCCAAAAGGGACAAAATTACAGCTGATTTCTATGCGAAATGAAAAATATCCGGTTCTTCCCGGAACAGTTGGCGAGGTCACACATATTGATGATGCGGGCAGCATTCATATGCGGTGGGAAAACGGTTCTTCCCTTGCTCTGATTCCCGAAATTGACAGTTTCCAGACCGTATCCGAGGCGAAAAAATAAGGCGGCACCTCCTCCATTGTAATGTATGTTACCATACAATCGCAAGGATTGCAAGGGTGTATTCTACACAATCTTTTGCCCGCATTTTCTGTAGATTTAGCCGCTTGCTATCTCCTCCGTTTAGAGTTAATATGGGTACAACGAAAGGACAAAAAGCCCGAAATTACGGAGGAAAACACTATGAACGCTAAAACAGAAAGACAGATTGAAAACCTGAAAAAGCAGACCATTGGGGTTGAAATTGAGATGAACCACATCACAAGAGAGCGAGCTGCAAAGCTTGCCGCAGACTTTTTCGGAACAGGCAGATACGAATTCACAGCAAGCCGAAACGGATACAGCACCTGGTCAACTTGGGATGCACAGGGCAGAGAATGGAAATTCCAGAAAGACGTCAGCATTGCAGGATGCGATGCCGAAAAGTGCGAACTGGTCACGCCGATTCTGAAATACGAGGACATTGAAACCTTGCAGGAACTGGTAAGAAAGCTTCGCAAAGCCGGAGCAATCAGCCATGCAGGCATCGGAGCCGGAGTACACATTCACATCGGTGCCAACGGTCACACACCGCAGAGCCTCAGAAACCTTGCAAACCTGATGGCAAGCCACGAACGGCTGATTGCAGATGCCCTGAAAATCGACCAAGGCAGAATGAACCGATATTGCAGAACGGTCAATCCCCAATTCATCGAACAGCTGAACCGAAAAAAGCCCACCAACATGGCACAGTTCGCAGACATCTGGTATACGGCGAACGGGGCAAATTACGGCAGAAATCAGCACTACAATGACAGCCGATACCATATGCTGAACTATCACGCAACTTTTACAAAAGGCACAATTGAATTCCGGTTGTTCCAATTCGACAAGCCTACAGCTGAAAAGAAAAACGGACTCCATGCCGGACAGCTGAAAAGCTACATTCAGCTTTGCCTTGCCCTTTCCGAAATGGCAAAGGGACTGCGAACCGCCAGCCCGAAACCACAGCAAACGGAAAACCCGAAATTCGCCATGCGAACATGGCTGATTCGGCTGGGACTGGTCGGCGAGGAGTTCGCCACTGCGAGAAATTTTCTTACCAAGAACCTTGATGGCGATGCCGCTTTCCGGTTCGGCAGATAAAGGGACAGCCTTTTGCTACCAGCTACACCAGACCGCTTCGGCGGTCTTATGGTGGTGAAAGGGTATCCCTTTCAGAAAGGATTTGATTGCATGAAAAAGTTTTACCTTGCCTATGGCAGCAATCTGAACGTGAAACAGATGCAGTTCCGCTGCCCGGATGCCAGAATTGTGGGGACTGCGGAGATTCCAAATTACCAGCTGCTGTTCAAGGGCAGCAAGACCGGTTCCTATCTGACCATCGAACCCAAGCAGGACTGTATCGTTCCAGCGGCAGTCTGGTCGGTGTCGGAACGAGATGAACTTGCCCTTGACCGCTATGA
>NZ_QSTT01000040.1:0-6142 GCF_003438725.1 Ruminococcus sp. OM06-36AC | reverse complement strand
ATCTATTCTTCTTGCTTTTTGGGATTTTTTATGGTATTATGGAAATAGAGAGATAGAAAAGAATAGAAAGGGGCACATTGCGTGATTCGTATAGCAGTAGTAGACGATGATTGGTACATTTCTTCTAGAATTGAAAGAATTTTGTTGTCGTATGATCACATTTCAACATATGATCTTGATATTGAGGTCTTTCAAAACGGGTTGGATTATTTTAAATATTTAAAGAACGAACACGATTTTGATCTGATTTTTTTAGATATAGAAATGTCTGGGCCGAATGGTGTTGAAATTGGTCGCCATATTCGAAATGTAATGAAGAATAATATTACTCAAATTGTGTATATTACTGCATTTGATGGCTATGAGCAAGCATTATTCAAAGTTCGACCAATGGATTTTCTAAAAAAACCTTTTACAGACATAGACGTGATAAATACTGTAGAAACATATATCGAATTATATGATTCTGCGGGAAAATTATTTGAGTTTACTTCCCAGAGAAAAAAGAGAAAGATTCCTTTTAATCAGATTCTCTATTTTAAGAGCAATGATAAAGTAGTTGATGTTATTACTATAGCTGAAAATGCATATTTTTATGGGAAACTGAACAGCATAGTGGAACAACTTCCATGCCAATTTCAGGTTATTCATAAATCGTATATCATAAATAAAATGTATGTAAAGAAGTATAATTATACGAATGTCGTAATGACGAATGATGATGTTTTAACGATTAGCCAAAATTATAGAAGCGATATGAGACAGTTAAATTTGTCTAAGAATAACAGCGGAAAGGAGTTTTTCTGTGACTAGAATGGAGTTGTTAGCATATCTTTCGGCAAATCTATTTCGAATATATACCCTATTCCGATTTACAGAGAATTTCTTTTCTGAGAGAAAAACAACTGTTAAATGGATCGCCATTAGCTTTTTAATTTATTTTTCAATAAATAGTGTTTGTTTTCTATGTTTTCCGATGATAGGGGTTAATATCCTTTCAAATTTAATTCCTTTTTTCTGCGTAACTCTATTTTATCGTTCAAAGACTTCTGTTCGAGTTTTGATAACAGTTATTGTGTATTCAATCAGCATATTTGCTGATATTGCATTATTTTCTGTTCAGCATTTGCTACATTTAAACTCTGTAGTGGTATCCTCTGGAGTAGCAACTTCTTTGTTAATTTTTTTGATAGAGCGATTATATGAGTATTTTTTCCCACGAGAAAAATTGGAGAAAAAGGCAGAAATTCATATAGAAGAACTGTTGCTAATTATCTTTATTCCATTGGGTAGTATTATAATTGCATTAAGAGGAATGAATCATGCCTTTGAAGATTATCTTCCAGAATCAATAATTTTATTTGCTATCAATGGAATTGTATTTTATATGTATGATGCGTTGAAGAAAAATGAGAAACAAAAGATAGAGAAAATGCAACTAGAGCAGCAGAATTTATTATATGAAAATCAAATTCAACTGCAAAGAGAATCAGAAGAAAAAATGCGAATGCTTCGTCATGATATGAAAAATCATTTCTATCGTATGAAAACAATGGTTCATCAAGGGGAAATACCTCTACTGGAGGAGTATATGGAGCATATTATTAGTGAAACGGAATCTATTGTCCCAATTTGTCGTACTGGAAACTCGGATGTTGATGGCATTGTGAATGTAAAGTTGACCAGGGCACAACGAGAAGGAACTGAAATCCATTTAGATTTAAAAATACCAACGAAGTTAAATATAGATAGTTTCGACATGAACTGCATTCTTGGAAATCTATTTGATAACGCACTTGAAGCTTTATCGAAAGTAGATAAGAAAATTCTTTATTTTAGGATGGTGTATGAGAAGGGTGTTGTTAACATTTGTTTGCGAAATATGTTTGATGGTCAACTCAGGGTCAATGAGAAAAATCAACTTTTATCATTGAAACAAGATAGAAAAGAATGTCATGGACTTGGAATTAAAAATGTTGTAGAAACAGTAAAAAAATATGATGGTAAGTTTGAGTATGAGCAAGAAAAAAATGTTTTTTCTGTTTATGCGATGATGTATGAAAGATGATGATATATATTTTAGTGGTCCACTAAGAAGAGGCAGGTAATAAAAAATTACCTGCCTCTTTTTGTACAATGAAAACCCCCAGTTTAACTGGGGGTTCAAAAAGCTTAAAGCTATGGGTAGAAAAAAATAACCTCCAGAGTATAATAAGGTTAAGGTCTGCCAACCTAACAATAAAAAACAAAGGAGGTATCGTCATGAAAAGAGACGATATAAGTAGTTTAGCACATTCAAAGTGGAATTGCAAGTATCATGTGGTATTTGCACCGAAATACAGAAGAATGGTGATATATAACCAAATAAAAACAGACATTGGAAAAATACTGAGAAAACTGTGTGAGCAGAAAGGAATCGAAATCATAGAGGCAGAAGCGTGTCCGGATCATATCCATATGCTGATAATACTATGTGGATACAGTAGGGAAAAATAAGAAGAGAATAAAAGAATACATAAGGAACCAGTTGCAGGACGATATTGCAAATGATCAATTGAGTTTGTTTGAATCAGTGGATTCGTTTACCGGAAAGAAGAACAGTAAGAA
Organism: Ruminococcus sp. OM06-36AC; assembly: GCF_003438725.1. Taxonomy (NCBI): domain Bacteria; kingdom Bacillati; phylum Bacillota; class Clostridia; order Eubacteriales; family Oscillospiraceae; genus Ruminococcus; species Ruminococcus sp. OM06-36AC. Next base: position 3,535 of record NZ_QSTT01000040.1, on the reverse strand, counting down.
ATAAAAAAGAATACCCCTTAAGGGGTAGCTGAGAATGAAATGCAGTTGGCAGACCTTTCTCAGCCCACTTAAGGGGCAGTGTCCGCAATATGCCCTTATAGGGCTTTCTCAAACCACCCGTTTAACGGGTGGTTTTGATTATTTTCAACATAGATGTTGAAAATGCTGTACAAAATATAGAAAACTTTAAATTTCGCCATTTAATTATACGATTTTCGGTATATCACGGCAGAATAAATGATTTTATGTTATAATGTGACACAAATTGAGGAAAGGGGGATTTTACAATGAAAAACTTTATTTGCAAGTATGCTGTAAAGCTTGGAAGTTGTATGGCGGCTTTGGCTGTTATGGCGACAGCGTTGACTGTAAACACAACTTGTGTGTGGTTTAGTCATCAGGAAAAACTTCCGGAAACAGCTAAAAAGCTTCGAAAGTTTTGATGTTTGAAAAGGTTTCTGTAGCAATTACAGAGGTTTTGGAAGACAAAAAAATCATTCAATCATCTACAAAGGAAGTATGTGCTTATGGTCTGAGGCAGATATTCTCAACAATTTTTAATGCTGGGACAATGCTTCTAATCGGTTTTTTAATGCAAATGCTGATAGAAGCCATTTTATTTACAGTGATATACATTCCTGTTCGAGTATATGCCGGAGGTTATCATGCTTCTACACCGCAGCGATGCTGGGCATTTTCTGCGATAATGTTATGGATTGCACTGTGTATCGTAAAATACACGCCCCAAATGTATTTTTGGGTGATTACAACATTGTCGTTGATAGCCTGCATCGTTGTTTTTTTGCTGTCGCCGGTGGAAGATCGAAATAAGAGATTGGATGAAAAAGAACATCATGTTTATCATATTCGAGCAATTGTTGTGATGACAATAGAAATGATTGTGGCGATGCTGTTGTTTGCTTTACATTTCACACAATTTGTTTTGGTATTGGAGATTGCATGGTGCTCTCTTGCAGTTATGTTGCTGCTTGGAAAAGGAAAGAATGTTTTTGAAAATAAAAAAGGAGGAAGTGCATGAATAAAAAACTGACAAGAACACTTGCCGGAGTCATGTCCCTGATGTTCATGGGACAGGTCATGATTTTTGGCGACGGCAGTGCCCAAGGTCTTTTACATGCTGATACAATTGCATCTGCTGCAGAAGCGATTGAGGGAGCAAAGAACAAAGACCAGCTTGCCAAGGAATTTGAAGAAGCAACAAAAGATCTGGGAAAAGTAGATTTTTTTGATGTACCGGAAGCAGTTAACCAGAATGTTATGGCGTATAACAGTACAGAAGTACAAACTGAGGCTGCATCTGATTTTACGTGGGACGGTACTGCAAAATCATATATTCAGTACTTAAAAGAATTATCAGGCGTTCAGGATGCGTCAACCTTAACGGTTACCGGTAAGGTACAAAAGGGTATAGTTAACGGCTATACTGCAAGTGATAATACGCTCATATATGTTCGCATTTTTAATGGCAATTGGGAAGAAATTGCCTATCAGAAAATTAGCGACGGCGGTAAATATACTGTAACCGCAGGCGGTTCCGATGTGTATCATGTGAAATTTGAGTGCGATGGGTATCTTCCTTTTTACCTTAAGGATTTTGGAACAGGTGCTTATCAGATTGGTTCTGGAAAATCATGGGATACTGTGACGCTTGTCCCTGGTGATACGACTTGGAACGAAGAAAATGACAATCAGTGGAGTGACGATGTTTTAAACAGCAGTGATGCTTCTTACGTTGAAAGTTGTCGCAATGCTTATCGTGGTGATCCTGGATTTAATCCGAGTATGGATCATGACGGGGACGGTATTGTGAGTGATGCTGATTGGGATTATTTTTATAGATTGTATGAAGAACTCGGAGAAGATGAGTTCTATGATATGAGCCAGTCGGACATGTATCAATATGACCTGGATAATAACGGAGTTATTAACTATTATGACTTGCAGTTAAAACAGGAAGATGCAAGTACAACAGAAACAGAACTGGCTGATTTTGCAAGCGTTGTTGAATCGGCGCGGGAATATGAAACACCTGCATTTGTCTATAACCATTACTATACAAATGATGGAAAGGTAGATGCAGAAGACTATAACGAAGGCATTGACAAAATAAATGAACAAATTAAATTGAGAGATCGCTCCAGCAATTACTATGAATACATGGATAAGGACAACAGTGGCATCATTGACGATTTCGATATTAATTGGTTTTCAGATGCTCAACCAGAAACCGGAAGTTTGGACTGGGATCATGCATTTAAGAGAAATCTGACAATGCTGTCAGACGGTATGTTCCCCTACAGTTTCAATCTTCATGATACCAATTTTGACCTGAACGGCTGCGCTCTTTATGTTGCAGATTGTATGTCCTTCACAACCGATATTCCGCAATTCTGGTCTGGAAACGGCGCAACATTGGATATTAACGGAGGAGCACTTCTGATTGAGAATAATCTGGTATTTCGTACCGCATCGCCGGATGGATGGAGTGGGACAACAGGTCAACTGATGGATTTGAACAATGGTATTGTCATGATTGGCAACTGCTTTGATTTTGGTCAGGCAAATTGTTATGACACAATCGAAATGACCAATAACGATGATACCTTGATGGTTGGCGGAAACTGGACATATAATACATTGACCAATATGGAAGGCAAATGGACAGCCGGAAATATCTGGGTGCTAGGACCAACATGGGAAGTAAATGAAAAATCAGGTGCCAAGGCCGTTTATTCTTCTGGAACACAGGTAATCCACTTTGGTTATGCAGGCGGCAAGCAAACAGTTCTTTGGGATAACTATGAAACCTATATTAACAATGAAGATGGCTCTCTGAACACAGAAAGAACCTTTAACTTCGATGGCGGTATTGATTTTATATATGATTTTACTGCAGAAAATTACTGGTTCCGCCCGTGGTGGAGACCCTACGATGTTCCTGACTATACGCTTTACCGTAAAGGATGGGAGATTGGCGATGGTGTCCATATTGCAACTGGCAATTACACAAAATCTTTTACAGATTTAAGTGTAACTTCTCCTGGTGTAACATCTGATTTTGTTCGTACTTACAATTCTACCAGCAATGAGGAAGGCTCTTTCGGCATTGGTTGGGATTTTAATATTGATGTCAGCAAGATTGTAAAGCCGGCTGCTGGGTATTATCAGGTTGTTTTGCCCGATGGCTCGAACACTACATTTAAGGATAATGGAAAAGGTGGATTTGAGTGTCTGAACGCTCATAGCACTATGACAAAGTCCGGCAATGAATACACCATCACAAATGCCGCTCAGTCTCAGTATCACTTCAATGCAGACGGCGAACTGGATTGGGTCAAGGATGCAGAGGGCAATATTCTGACCATCTCTTCCATGTCCAACAACCAGAGAATTGTAACGGATTCTACAGGCAGAACTTACACGATTACTTACAATGGCAATAAAGAACATTCTCGGATTATCAGTATTGAAGATACCGCCGCAGGTCGTGTGGTTACTTATGCATATAACGGAG
>NZ_QSTT01000004.1:0-235257 GCF_003438725.1 Ruminococcus sp. OM06-36AC | reverse complement strand
CACTTATCCACAATGATATAATCGGGATCACCCCCGCCTATGCGGGGAAAAGGAACTTTGTTTGAACAGCGGGAGCAAATGCAGAGGATCACCCCCGCCTATGCGGGGAAAAGCAGCCCGCACACTTATCCACAATGATATAATCGGGATCACCCCCGCCTATGCGGGGAAAAGGGTCGAACTACATGCAGGAAAGCGACGTGATCGGGATCACCCCCGCCTATGCGGGGAAAAGCTTTTACTTCTTTTCTAATCTCCGCCATTGTCAGGATCACCCCCGCCTATGCGGGGAAAAGGTCCGCCAGTCGCGGACATGTGGAAGCGGTCAGGGATCACCCCCGCCTATGCGGGGAAAAGTGATCGTGATTTCGTCGCCGTCCACAAATTCATAGGATCACCCCCGCCTATGCGGGGAAAAGTTTCGTAGGCCGTCAGGTCTTTTTTCTGGCCATGGATCACCCCCGCCTATGCGGGGAAAAGCAAGTCAGGTGAAATGACGGTATCGCACAGTGGGGATCACCCCCGCCTATGCGGGGAAAAGGCCGTCTTTTGTAATGACATCAAGTGCTGCATGGGATCACCCCCGCCTATGCGGGGAAAAGAAATCGAAAACGTGTCTGCCCCGCTTTTTGCCGGGATCACCCCCGCCTATGCGGGGAAAAGCACCGGACTTGTCTTTGATACGTGGAATATTGTGGATCACCCCCGCCTATGCGGGGAAAAGCTGCCAGCAAAATGGATATGATTTTCTTTTTCAGGATCACCCCCGCCTATGCGGGGAAAAGGTATACTCCATGGCATCTGTGGAATAGGTATAAGGATCACCCCCGCCTATGCGGGGAAAAGTTTCGATCATTCAGCTTCCTTTTCGTCTGTGCGGGATCACCCCCGCCTATGCGGGGAAAAGTTCCGGATCGTGGTGTCAACCGCTTTCAGATCGGGATCACCCCCGCCTATGCGGGGAAAAGTAACTCCGAAATGATGTGATATTTTCGAAATCAGGATCACCCCCGCCTATGCGGGGAAAAGTTTTCGATCTTCCACCGCAGACATTTCAAGACAGGATCACCCCCGCCTATGCGGGGAAAAGCTGACGTGGTACTAAACCGCATTGATCGAATCGGGATCACCCCCGCCTATGCGGGGAAAAGGGTGATCCGTTCCAGCTTTCACAAGCTGTTTCAGGATCACCCCCGCCTATGCGGGGAAAAGCAACACTTTTTTTATTTTTTGGTGTACACAGGAGGATCACCCCCGCCTATGCGGGGAAAAGTTTTGCAAAGCAAAAAAAATCATGCAACGGGTGGGATCACCCCCGCCTATGCGGGGAAAAGTGTGGTATAATCCATGGTAGAAGCCATTTTGTGGGATCACCCCCGCCTATGCGGGGAAAAGGTCGTGTCTTCTGTCATGCTGTATCCGTCGATAGGATCACCCCCGCCTATGCGGGGAAAAGGCCTTGGCAATCCTTTTAGCCATAGGCAAGTTGGGATCACCCCCGCCTATGCGGGGAAAAGCAGCTCGTTTTTTGCAATTTCTTCCGCCTGCTGGGATCACCCCCGCCTATGCGGGGAAAAGCCTCAAACTGCCGTCTTGTTTCTTCGTCGATCAGGATCACCCCCGCCTATGCGGGGAAAAGCGGTGTCCTCTCTGGTGTCCTCTACGCTTTCGAGGATCACCCCCGCCTATGCGGGGAAAAGAAATGCCCCTTGGTCAGGGCGTACTCCATTTTAGGATCACCCCCGCCTATGCGGGGAAAAGACCTATACCATGTACGCCAACGGCTGTCTGCAAAGGATCACCCCCGCCTATGCGGGGAAAAGGCTGTTTCGGCACCCATTTTCTTCGCTAAAGCGGGATCACCCCCGCCTATGCGGGGAAAAGTGATCTGAATGGCGGCATCGATCAGGAGAGGGAGAGGATCACCCCCGCCTATGCGGGGAAAAGCGGAAAGTAATTGCCGCCAGCCGGCACGGCTGAGGATCACCCCCGCCTATGCGGGGAAAAGGATCAGGATCCCCTCTGGGCTGTCCGTAATGCGGGATCACCCCCGCCTATGCGGGGAAAAGCTTGTGCTCTCCCTCCGTGATCCGGAACTGTGCGGATCACCCCCGCCTATGCGGGGAAAAGTCACCTCTATGGTATAATAACCGTAGAGGTGAGGGATCACCCCCGCCTATGCGGGGAAAAGTTTATGCCCATAATATTCTCCGGTATTCGTCATAGGATCACCCCCGCCTATGCGGGGAAAAGTTGCAGAAGATCATCTCATGGATAAAATACCGCGGATCACCCCCGCCTATGCGGGGAAAAGTGTTAGATGGTTACAAGGACAACCCCTATTACAGGATCACCCCCGCCTATGCGGGGAAAAGAATTGACGCATGCAACGCTTCAAACGTCCAACAGGATCACCCCCGCCTATGCGGGGAAAAGGCCCGTTCCGTCAACCAACGTTATGATTTTTGAGGATCACCCCCGCCTATGCGGGGAAAAGCCGATATATCAACACCGGTCGCCGGAGTATCTAGGATCACCCCCGCCTATGCGGGGAAAAGTTCCTCCTCGTCACTGCTGCTTCATGAGCAGTAGGATCACCCCCGCCTATGCGGGGAAAAGGCTTCGCGGACGGCGTTCTGATGCCGCTGTGCGGGATCACCCCCGCCTATGCGGGGAAAAGCTGTATCACATATCTGGGTCTGTCAGAGGGGCGGGATCACCCCCGCCTATGCGGGGAAAAGCACTCACCCTACCTATACTGCACACGCGAAAGGAGGATCACCCCCGCCTATGCGGGGAAAAGCAAATATATCCATCTGAAAACGATGCATTTCCAGGATCACCCCCGCCTATGCGGGGAAAAGCTAAATGGGACGAATGGAGCTGAATGCGTAATAGGATCACCCCCGCCTATGCGGGGAAAAGTTCACGGATCCCCCGCTTGCACTTGCGGGACAGGGATCACCCCCGCCTATGCGGGGAAAAGTTTTGATACCAACGATGCAGAAGTACAACGGCGGGATCACCCCCGCCTATGCGGGGAAAAGAATACACCTGACCTTTTCCTGTAACCTTTGGCGGGATCACCCCCGCCTATGCGGGGAAAAGGCACAGGGTTGATGTACAGGGGGTGTGGCGATGGGATCACCCCCGCCTATGCGGGGAAAAGGGTATCCGAAAAGGATTTTTCCAAAATTATCCGGGATCACCCCCGCCTATGCGGGGAAAAGGCCAGTTCTACCGGATTCAAAAAATGACATAGAGGATCACCCCCGCCTATGCGGGGAAAAGCCAAATTCGTGGTGGACACTCGTGAAACATCTGGGATCACCCCCGCCTATGCGGGGAAAAGGCCAGTTCTACCGGATTCAAAAAATGACATAGAGGATCACCCCCGCCTATGCGGGGAAAAGTTTCTCGGTTCACCTGAATCGCCATTTTCCCAAGGGATCACCCCCGCCTATGCGGGGAAAAGGCCCCGATTCATACAGATACACCATATTTGTTGGGATCACCCCCGCCTATGCGGGGAAAAGTTCGTTTTGTGCAAGTATACAAATGTGCACCGAGGATCACCCCCGCCTATGCGGGGAAAAGTATGGCTATTATACCATAGAGGTGAGTTTTTAAGGATCACCCCCGCCTATGCGGGGAAAAGAGATTGACAAGCAAGCAACAGGCAAAAACCTACGGATCACCCCCGCCTATGCGGGGAAAAGTTCGAAGCAATCTGGGGATCTATCAAAGCTGTGGGATCACCCCCGCCTATGCGGGGAAAAGTTTTCGAATTGTGACGAAAAAACTACATGCGTAGGATCACCCCCGCCTATGCGGGGAAAAGGTTCGTCTGTGATTTTGGATTGTGTAATTTCTGGGATCACCCCCGCCTATGCGGGGAAAAGTATCACGGAAATTTTTCAGAAAGACGTTAATAAGGATCACCCCCGCCTATGCGGGGAAAAGGCAAGCGGTCTATCACAGGTGCAGAACTGCTAAGGATCACCCCCGCCTATGCGGGGAAAAGAGTATAAAAGCATTATGCAGTCTAAGCTTGTTGGGATCACCCCCGCCTATGCGGGGAAAAGGTCCGGAACTGTTGAAACTGGAATTTGATACCAGGATCACCCCCGCCTATGCGGGGAAAAGGTGATGAAGCGAAAAAGTATGCAAAGCAGCTACGGATCACCCCCGCCTATGCGGGGAAAAGACCGTCGGGACTTGTAAAACGCTTGTAGTTTCGGGATCACCCCCGCCTATGCGGGGAAAAGCGTGTATGTCCGGTCGTTTCCACCGTCCAGGCAGGATCACCCCCGCCTATGCGGGGAAAAGTGCTCCCGAAAAAGAAGCTCCATACGCTGACCAGGATCACCCCCGCCTATGCGGGGAAAAGGTCGAGCAACGAAATATTGTAATCGATACCATAGGATCACCCCCGCCTATGCGGGGAAAAGCAATATTTTTCGTCAAGATGAATTCGGTATAATAGGATCACCCCCGCCTATGCGGGGAAAAGTGTTGGTGCATTTTGTGTGATGCCGGCATGATAGGATCACCCCCGCCTATGCGGGGAAAAGCTTTTTCACCGATTCCAGTAAACACGCTTTTGATGGGATCACCCCCGCCTATGCGGGGAAAAGGATACATGCGATATAGGCATTCAGCAAAATCCGGGATCACCCCCGCCTATGCGGGGAAAAGATTTACAATAGAAGGTAGGTGAGAAAAAATCCGGGATCACCCCCGCCTATGCGGGGAAAAGGGTTGGCAGATGAAACCCGCGAATACCGTACAAGGATCACCCCCGCCTATGCGGGGAAAAGGTGGTGGCAAAGATAGTACAATCGTGCTTGCTGGGATCACCCCCGCCTATGCGGGGAAAAGTTACAGGCGTATTTCAGCAGATCCAATTCATCAGGATCACCCCCGCCTATGCGGGGAAAAGCTCCTTGTGTATACTCCTAAAACACCATATGTAGGATCACCCCCGCCTATGCGGGGAAAAGAGCTTTTTCCGGTCGTATCCGTAAGGCGGCTTAGGATCACCCCCGCCTATGCGGGGAAAAGGGACGTTTCCCGGATGTCATTTCCCATGTATGAGGATCACCCCCGCCTATGCGGGGAAAAGGTATACTCCATGGCATCTGTGGAATAGGTATAAGGATCACCCCCGCCTATGCGGGGAAAAGGCGGGGACAGCGGACGACAAGTTTAAGCTACAGGGATCACCCCCGCCTATGCGGGGAAAAGATATTTACCATGATTTCTTGTGGTGGCAGGATGGGATCACCCCCGCCTATGCGGGGAAAAGCCCGTTTTACCGCATTGACAGTTACTTGCTTGAGGATCACCCCCGCCTATGCGGGGAAAAGCTGTTTACGCAATGCCAGCTGCGAAGCAGCTTAGGATCACCCCCGCCTATGCGGGGAAAAGTCCATGAGATGCTCTTCTGCAAGCTTCTGAACAGGATCACCCCCGCCTATGCGGGGAAAAGTTTTAGCTTCTCGTTGTCGATTACGTGCTTATTAGGATCACCCCCGCCTATGCGGGGAAAAGTATTGGTAGTGCACCAGCCATACGCGCCCTTTGGGATCACCCCCGCCTATGCGGGGAAAAGTCAGAGGCTTCTTCATTCTCAGCCTCATTGTTAGGATCACCCCCGCCTATGCGGGGAAAAGTCTTTATCTTCAAAATGAAATTTTACGTATGTAGGATCACCCCCGCCTATGCGGGGAAAAGCATAGAGCTGTTCCCAAACTTTCAACATAACATAGGATCACCCCCGCCTATGCGGGGAAAAGTCAAAGACTTCTTTGGTGTTCACTCTCCTTCTGGGATCACCCCCGCCTATGCGGGGAAAAGAAACCAGTCAGCTGCAAAATGATAGTGGATTCAGGATCACCCCCGCCTATGCGGGGAAAAGTCAATGAGCAGCTGGAAGACCTGGCCGAAGATAGGATCACCCCCGCCTATGCGGGGAAAAGTCTTCACTCAAAGTGGTTTTTGACCAACCAATAGGATCACCCCCGCCTATGCGGGGAAAAGTGTCACGGACGCGGAAGAAGTGACAGCATCGGAGGATCACCCCCGCCTATGCGGGGAAAAGGTACTTTTTCATCTTCTTTATTCCTCCGTGATAGGATCACCCCCGCCTATGCGGGGAAAAGTTCCAAAAAGTTTGGCTTGTCAAATTACAAATGGGATCACCCCCGCCTATGCGGGGAAAAGGGAATGCCAAAGAAATTGCACATCTGCTTCATGGGATCACCCCCGCCTATGCGGGGAAAAGGTTCGGTTATGCGGGCTCATAGCTTCAATCAAAGGATCACCCCCGCCTATGCGGGGAAAAGCTACACATATTATAGCATGATAGACACCCTATAGGATCACCCCCGCCTATGCGGGGAAAAGTGCCTATTGCCTGTTCTTCTTCGGCGGGTACAGGGATCACCCCCGCCTATGCGGGGAAAAGTCGCGGGCGGTCGTCTGGAAATAATTTCTATTGGGATCACCCCCGCCTATGCGGGGAAAAGTACTTTGCTTTACTTTACTTTACTTCTTTGAAGGGATCACCCCCGCCTATGCGGGGAAAAGCAGCCCACCGGACACCGGTCACGATATGCCTGCCGGATCACCCCCGCCTATGCGGGGAAAAGCCTGACTGGGACGGTCTGGACAAGACCGCACAGGGATCACCCCCGCCTATGCGGGGAAAAGTGTCATTTCCGGCGTTGGCGGTGAAGGAACGACGGATCACCCCCGCCTATGCGGGGAAAAGTAAATCTCCTGATCTGTCCAGTCTATGATCGGAGGATCACCCCCGCCTATGCGGGGAAAAGTATCTTGCAACGCTGCTTCTTGATGTTTGTACAAGGATCACCCCCGCCTATGCGGGGAAAAGTTTTACTTGGGTTCCGCTGCCGTTTTTTGCGGAGGATCACCCCCGCCTATGCGGGGAAAAGGTACAAGTCAAAAATAAATTTTCCGTTCACAAAGGATCACCCCCGCCTATGCGGGGAAAAGTCAGTTTTTTTCGCCACCAACCGCGGCACCAAGGGATCACCCCCGCCTATGCGGGGAAAAGCCACCGGACAGATCAGCATCATCTGCCCAGATAGGATCACCCCCGCCTATGCGGGGAAAAGTTACACGACTTTTCCCCAAAAGATCGGGAAGAAGGATCACCCCCGCCTATGCGGGGAAAAGGCATGAAATAAGCACGATTTTCGCCGCCTGCCGGGATCACCCCCGCCTATGCGGGGAAAAGTCTAAAAAAGCCCCAAAATGCAAGCAGCTGTTAGGATCACCCCCGCCTATGCGGGGAAAAGACTAAAAAGATCCCAAAACAGCGTTACTTTTTCCATCAGCCTGCTTCATTTTCATTTAGTTTGCAATACACCTGATACAAAAGCTGACAGTCTGCCAGTGCACGATGCTCCTGCTTTGCCGGAATTTCCAATACGTTTGCTATTGTTTCGAGTTTATAACTTCTCAACCCCTTTATTTTGCTTTTTGCAGCCTGCATTACATCATAGGTATCCATTTCTGGAAAATCCATGCCATTTCTTTGGCTTTCAGTTTCGAGAAATTTTTTATCAAAATCAATACAATACCCCAACACCATACTGCTTCCTATAAAATCATAAAATGCAGCTAAGGCATCTTGAATAGGGATTCCATTTGCTTTGACAGATGCATTTTCAATTCCCGTCAATGCAGTGATCGTTTCAGGAATTTCATTATGAACCAGTATCAGCTGCTGATATTCGTCCACACACTTTCCATTCCGAACCCGTATTGCTCCAAGTTCCAGAATTTCATCTTTTTCAGCTGCAAGGCCTGTTGTTTCTATGTCGATAATTACAAAAGATTCTTCCACGCTGTCGGCATCTGAACGGGAACCAGATCTTCTGCGTTTCTTTGCTCCCATTCGCTGTTTTGCAGCATTACTAAAGCCTGCTTTTAAACCACTCTCCGCGGCGTTATGACGATGCGGATGCTTCATTAGTTTTATACCGTCCAGATCGACCGGCTCCCATGCCGTGTTATGCACATAGAAATCCATATGCTGCTCATTGTTCGCAGTAAACACCATCGTAGCTTGTCCGTCACGGATATTCTCGCAAACTCTTTGCCAGAGTGCCTCACGAACTCTGGCACTCACACGCCCCACATAAACACCTGTATTGATCTCAAGCAGCCATTTTGAAAGATCTCCACGCAGTTTCGGCGGACAATTTGCTATCGTAAGTACAATCATATTCCATCCTCATATTTACCATAAGAAATGCCGTACTCTACATGTTCTTTCAAATTGTCCCACAAATAAACAACTTCCTGCTGCTCCTGCGGCTGGGATTCCTGCAAAAGATATTTGACATCTTTCACCATTCGCTCCAGCAGCTTGGTTTCCGAAAACACATTCCGAACCCGTCTACGCATGATATTGGGAAGATCAGGCGGCTCCTCTGCTGCCAGTTCAAAGGCAAGCGGAATCGTGACCTCTGCTTTATACAAGTCTGCAATGTCATAGGCAAAGGAAAATTCATGCCCGACATGGATAAATCCCAGACTCGGTGCACAGCCCAGTGCAGTGATTACCGCAGAAGCAAGCCCATAAAGGCAGACGTTTCCGGCAGAAAGAGCCTGATTCACCGGATCGCTTGCAGAAAAGTCTTCTGCATCATACTTTCTCCCGTCCCACGAAACGTCCCATTTTTTTGCTTGCTCCCGATAGATTTTTCGCATTCGTGCACCTTCACGTCCCCGCAGCTGCTGCAATGTCATGCCTGACACATCTGCATCTGCAAACCGCATCTCGTACATTTTACGGACAACATCAAGGTGCTTTCTGGTGTTAGAAACCAATTTTGCCTGTTTTTCCAGCAACGTGCTGTGAGAATTCAGAGCTCTCCCATGTGCATAATATCGCACCCCATGTTCTCCGACCCAGATCACACTGATCCCCGTATCACCGATCAGTTCCATGGCCCGATGAGAAATGTCTGTCCCCGGTCCAAGCAGCAGCACAGTAATTGCTGCCGCCGGAATGTACAGCGTGCCTTCCAGATCACGTGCTGTGATCGCACCGTCTTCCCGATGGATCTTGCAGTGTTCCAGATAGAGAAACGTCATACGGTCGTTGATCGTCGGAAGTGCTTGCAAATCCGGCTTTTCCATACCGTTTTGTTCTGCCATCAGTGCTCCCCTGCCACGGTCAGCATTCCAAGTCCATATGCCTTTCCTCTGCCGATTCCCTGCATAAGGGACAACTGAAAGCATTCGGCATCTGTCACAGTCAGAACCCCTTCATATGTAACTGCCAGTATCCGCACATACTGCCTGCTGTCCCCTTTTCGGAAACGATACCATTTAGATTCTGTTACAAGCCACTGGTCTTCTTCCAGTGCAAAGCCATGTTTCGCCGCCTGTTTTTCCAGCCATTCTTCCTGATACGCAGTAGTAATATGTGCAACCGGTTTTCCTCTTTTGGACTGTGCGATCTTCTTATAAACAACCGGATTGGCTTTCAGCCGGAACTGCCACTTGCTTCCGTTTTTGATCCTGTCAAGCAGAACATCATATTTTTTGGTTTCTGCACATGTCCCTGTGCCAAATTGCCTTACAACTTCCGAAAAGTCCAGCGGAGATTCTGTCAAAATCAGAAGATACTGATTTCCATTGAGGGTATCCAATCTCCAGAGTTTCCGCGTCCTTCCCTCCGGCTCTGCACATTCAATGGCACCGTGAAACAATTTTGGTGCCACCAACGCCTGCATGGTTTTCGTCTTTGTCAGATCTAATTGAATTCTTGTCAGATACATACGACACCTCACAATTCCGAAAACGGGTCATGTTCTTTGCCGGTGATGATCTCTTCGCACTTCATACGCCAGCCGTGCTGTCTGTGCAGCTGAGAAAACGACTGCGGAACGTCCTGCACCGGAATACCACCAAACGGCACTTCATAGGCGATGCGGAATGTGCCGGCTTTCTCGTTGCAAAGAGGCGGTTCTTCTTTCAGAACTGCTTCCAGACTTTTTTCCCGTACACCCCATACGATCGGAAGTGTCGGCGGGCACGATTTTCTGCCGAGATACAACGGATAAACCGGATGCTGCAATGCCTCTGCAATTTTCTGCAAAAAGGCAGTGTCCTCCGATTCCAGTGCTACCAGAAAAACCGCATCAGAAAGATAGTGCCGTTCTGTAACATCTGTTGTTTTAGGAGAATGCACCATATGAAAGTCTTTCAAAAGCCTGCCCTCTTTTTCCGCACGAACGCCGAAACGCAGTGCTGTAAGCGGCTCCAGCTTTTTCGGATCATCATTTCTCTGTATGCCCAGTGCGGCAGCAAGCATTCCGACCACACCGCTTTTCGTCGGCTCCCGTTCTGTGTTCCGAATGATAAATTTCGAGTTACTGCCCCACGCCTGTAACGGGGCAGCCAACCGCAACAATAATACTGCCATTTTTGTTATGCCTCACTGACTTGTTCCCGCAAATTGGATTCCAGTGTGTCCAGAAGCTCCGGCAAAGACAGCTGCTGTGCAATATCCGAAAGTGCATCGCCAATGCAAAAAGCTGCCTTCGGCTCTGCCGCATACTGGCTGTATACTTTCTCTGCATACGCTGCCAGCCGCTTTTCCGATTCTGTGGCATAACCGTCTTCCGATGCACGAACAGGCTTTTCAAATGCACCGCACAGGTTGACAGGCTGGTCCATTCGGATCGTCACATAAACAGCGTCCGGAAATGTGCGGTTTGCGAAGGTATTTTCCTTACCGGTCGGCATAGAACGGATAAATGCTTCTGCAAATTTACGCACGACCACAGCCACATCAGCGGCATCGTCCAGTGTCTTCCGCAGTTCAGACACATTCACATTGGCATAGCGATACAACGTGGACGAGTTGAATTCTACGGTTCCGAGGTGGCCTGCTCCGGCATTGTCGTCCTCTGAAATATCATCTACCGCAGTAAAATAATCGTACTCGTTCTGGACAGCATGCGTGGAGATCGCATGGGCAACCTGAGAGGCGGCATCGTAATTCAATGTCGGGTCGCTCGCAGCCATTCGTCCAAACAGGGCAATGTCTACAGACGGATATTCCTTCAAAGCCTTTTTGAAATCATTTTTGTCTGCTGTGTCCCCGCATGCAAGTCGGGCAATTTCCTTTGCCTGTCGGTTGCTCATAAAAAACAACGCATCTGCTTTTTCGATTTCCTCTTTTTTCGCTTTCAGGCTGATTCCTGCCGCCTTCAATGCATCTGACGCTTTCTTCAGGCACTTCTTTTCATCGAGAGAAGCATCTATAGACTGCATTTCCTGTGCAACCAGCTGCACAACATTTTTCGTGCGGTTTCCCAGATCATCTTCCGCAAACATGCCCCGGAATTCCTTTCTCATGGCATGCTTCCACGCCTGCGACGAAACTCTCGCTCTGACGGAACCGCCGTAGACAGCGGTCTTGGGGCTTCCTGTGTCATCACGATTGACACAGCTGGGCGGAACGGTCTGCAACACATGAAAATCAACATAAATACTCATTGTTTTTCTCCTTTTTCAACATAATAAAAGTCTTGTCCCCACGAAAGCTGTACTTCTTTCCGGCTCTCCAGAAACTGAAAACGGTAAATATCTCCTGCAAGCTGTACATAATCCAGCCGCACGCCTTTTGCTTTGCAGAGCTGGATCAATCCTCTTAAATGGTGTGACAGTTCCTGCATGCTCTTTGCCGTAACAACCGGACCAAATCTTCGCAGAATTCGTCCTCGTTCTTCTTCTGTTTTTTCATTCATCAACCTGGCAGCAGCCGTGCCGAGGGATACTTTCTCACAGTGCACCGGTTCAGCATTCCCCTGCTGATGCAGGGCAAACAAAGTCAACGCAATATAGACAGCCCACTCGCCTTCGCTCGGCATACCGGAATTTCCGTAAAGTTCTGACGGCATTTCATTCAGAAATGCTCCCCACAATTCCGGAAGCTCTCCCGGTGTTTTTCCAATGCCTCTACGCAGATTGGCAAGCATCGCTTTTCCGACACTGGTTTCCTTTTGCCGGATCAAAAACTGAATTTGCCGATAGGTATAATTTCTGACATCGTCGATCTTTGACATGATTTCATCTCCTTTCACTAGATCTTTTTATAGATTTCTGCCACCTGTATGCGGAATTGATGAATTGCTTTCGGGGCAGAATATCGAACACTGTCTCCGCTTTTCTCATTTTTTATCTCATGTCCTACCATAGCAGCATCTCCCGCATGCATTGCCAGTTCTTCCGCACAGCTGTATGCGATTGTCTTTGCAGTTTTCTGCCATGCAGAAAATACCCTTTCCTCTGTTTCATAATCAGCAGAATCTACTTCTTCCGGAGTGATCCCAGCCAGCCAGCGACGGAACGGCATGTCCAGACGGAAGTACAGCTGTGCACTGGCAGATTCTCTGGATTTCAGAAAAGTCTTATCCCAACTCTTGGCATCGCCCTTGGTTCCGCCTGATGCAAGATATAAGTTACCGGCTAATTTGCGAATGGCATCTGCAAGCTGTTCGCATCTGTTGATCTCTACTTTGATTTTTTCCCGCCAGTTTGCACCAACATTTGAAAGTAGATATGCATTTATTGAAAGAGAATCAAAAAAGAAATTTTTCACTAGACTTTTATGAGCCTTACTAAACAGTGTTCCTATAATCTTTGTGTAAAACAAGTAATTATTATCAACCATATTATTATCACATAAATATCTAACCCATTGTACGATGCCAGATAGCTTGCTTTCATCTTTTTCAGATTCTGTAAACATTGAGGGGAATTCTCTCCATAGTTGTTTTGAACTATCATGTTTTAAAGGGTAAAAAACAGTTTCCTTCTTATTATCCAACTTTTCCCATGATGTCATAGGTTCAATAAATGCATTTTTAGATTGAAAATAATCACCTGCCGAAACTCTAAATTTCTTTACATATCCACTATCACTTACTAGCAACATCTTTCTCGAAAGAAATGTATATAATTCTGAATGAGTTTCTGGAATCGGATTTTCCTCATTACCCTCAATGACAATTTTATCACGTTCCCAAAGAGGCATTTCTTTTCTATATTCGCCACTAAAATCAACGAGAATAAAATTCAACATTAAAGTTTCAAAAAGATTTTTTCCTTCTACATAAACAATCCCTAGTTCTGCCAACCAACCCACTCTTTTTGGATCCGGCTTTTTAATTCCCACATCTGAAAATCCGTTTAGTGTCAAAAGCCATCTTGCTGCTTGTCCATAACTCATCTTGTTTTTTTCTTCTCCCGAATAAGAAGAAAAAAATCGTTCTTTATGATCGCTTTGCAATATTTCACCATTTAGTTTTTTCACGTCATATAACCGTGAATCCAGCCCTGCCACCTGTCCAAAAGGTCTTTCCGGATGAAACAGCCAGAACCGTTCATGCCATTTTTCCAGATATTCGCGAATCGGTTCCTCCGGAAGCTGACCAAGTTCCCAAAGATCTGTCCACCTCTCAACCGCTTCTTCTTCGTCTTCCAGTTCTGCCGCATTGCCGTCCGCATCGACTCTGGAAAAAACCGTATGCAGCACTGCAAGCATCAGACGAAGAATGACAATATCCTGCGTTGGCAATTCACCGCTTAGCGAGGTATATTGATGTGCGTGAAGAAGTGCGTCTGTCAATGACACTTCATGCACCTGACAGGAATCATCTCTCACGCGTATCCACGGTTCGTCCAGTAAATTGAATTCGATTTCTTTCATGAACACTCCTCCTTAAAGCTTTTAGGCAATACCGCACAAAGATTGTGCGACAGATGCGTCGTCAAATTTTTCGTCAGATGAAACAAAAAGCGGAGTGAATACTTGATGTATTCACGAGCATTTTTGTGAAATATGAGAGTCTGTTTCGTATCTGACGTATGCAGATTGCGTCGTCAGATTTTTTGAGAGATGAAGGGAAAAACGGAGAAAATCCTTTGTGGATTTTCGAGTATTTTCCCAAAATATCTCGGAAAATATGCACGCAAGATGCGTGCGGGAAGATACGAAACAGGCTCTGAAGGGAAATTTGCAAGCAGATGGCATGCAAAGTCGCCAGACGCTCTTTGTGCGGTATTGCCCCTATTCGGCAGCTTTCCAATACTCCAAACCATTTTCAAAACTGTAGTGCAATTGGAATCCCATCAGTTCCCCGTTCATTTCCTCATCGAGAAACAAAACAAGCTGACCCTTGAGCCAATGAGAATTCTGCCAATTTTCCACATAGGGAAGACACTGCTTTTCCAGTTCGTGAATCGTCCGGTCGATGCTCCACTTCTGGCTGAACACTGTCGGCAGCCGCAGCTTCTGCTCTGCAATTTCTCGACACTCTGCCTCGTCCGGAAACGCCTCTGTTTTCCTGCCGCCATGCTGATTGGGCAAGAAGCAAATGCTGCCGTCTTTCATACGCCGCATCAGCAGCACTTCTATGGAAGAGATCCCGTCCCGAACAGCTGCCTCCACTTCACACTCATTTTTATCTTCTATATCACGGGACAACAGCCGGTGTATATCTTTTCCCGTAGGTTTTCCGATCCGGAAACAGCGTGCACGCCGTTTTTGGATTTCCTGTTGATTATGATATGTCTGATACATCGCATCGTCCTCGGAAAACGTATAGACCGCCTGCACAAGGGGCGATATATCGTCCGGAAGCACAATGCTTTCAGGCAGGTTTTCCGCTGTTCGATGCAGCAGGAAATCGCCGTATATCTTTTTAGACGCGGTATTTTCCCCATGCAGTTCGTCCATGATGACATAGCAGACCGGAGTTTTCACGACTTCCGGTCTGTGTTCCCGAAAGGCATGCCGGTGCAGTCTGCCGATTCTCTGCAAAAGCAAATCCATTGGGCAAATGTCCGTAATCAGCAAATCGAAGTCAATGTCCAGCGACTGCTCCAAGACCTGTGTCCCGACCACAACGGTTCCGCGGCGAACCTCTGCACTGCTGTCTTTCCCCACAGTTTTCAAAAGAGCCTGCTCTTTCAATGTCCTGTCGGGGAATATAAACTGTGCATGATATAAAAGCACTTTTGCATGAGTCTGATTTCGTATTTCTTCCGCAAAAGTCTGTGCACGTTTCACTGTATTCACGATCACGCCAACGCAGCCGCCATGCTCTACAACATTCTGAACCACTGCCAGAACAGCATCTTCTGTACATGGGTGCATCTGAACATGCGTATGTGCTCCCTGATACGTCAATCTTTTTTGCCGGATCTCAGTTCCGTCCGTCCACGTCAGAAGCGGGTACCCCATTTCGTTTTCAAAGGCCTTTTCGGATTCTCTGATTCCGAGGTATGCACGAACCAGCGACATTCTCCGGCTTGCCGGAAGCGTTGCGGACAGCAGGATCACAGGCGTTTTATAGTACCCCAGCCATTGGAGAGCCATTTCCAGATATTCGTTCATGTACGCATCATATGCATGCACTTCATCGATCACGACTACTTTTTCAGACAAGCCCACGTGCAAAAGCATCACATGCTTTCGCTTCAATGCCATCATCAGCATCTGATCCACCGTTGCAACGACAAAGTCGGCAAGACAGGCTTTCTTGTTATCGCAGAACCAGCTGTGCACGATCAGTCCGCTGTCCGTTTCCTGTTCCGGTATCCCTCTCTGGATTTTCTGAAAGCAGGTATTCAAAGCGGAACTGCCATGTTTCAGCTGAATGGAATGGTAGAAATTCTGGGACTGCTTTTCGCCCCACTGCATCATGCGGGGAAAAATGCCGTTCGCAGTTGCCTGTGTCGGCAGCCCGAAAAACATACCGTTTTTCCGGCATTTTGCAGCGAGGATTTCTGTTCCGGCAAGGGCAGCCTCCGTCTTTCCGCACCCCATGGGAGCCTCAAGAATACAGATTCCCGGTGACTCTATGTTCTTTATCACGTTCAGAAACTCTGTCTGCACCAGACGCGGTGCAAACGAAAAGTTTTTGCGAAATGCCGCATCGGAATAGTCCAATCGTGCAGACTTCCACATTTCGGGGAATTGGATCGTTTCCCATGCATCAGCGATTCTTTCCGGATTTTCAGGAATGTCCTCGTCCGTGGGAATCAGCGGGAAATAATCTGTGTTGCTCGCGATCCAGTCTGCCATGATCAGCAGACCGGACAACAGCATCTGTGCCGGTTTCGTCAGTACCGGAAGCTCCTGCACCGAATCGATCCGGGCAATTTGCAACGCCCTTTGTAAAATGTGATTCCAGGTTTCAGTAAGCAGAGATACATTTTCCTCTGCATAGCCATAGTAATTCTCGTAGAATTTGATATTTCTTCGCGGCTGCATCAGATTCTTCTGTATGTGCTCTGACGGCATGCCATGATGTGCTCCTACAACAGCGGCGACACTTTCAGAGCACCCCAGCGTGACCAGAATTTCTTCCCCTGCCTGTGCATGGGGGATCACGTTGATTTTATCCTTTTCATAGCTTTCAGGAAATTGCAGCTGAAAATGCTCCAGACGGCTCCGCATCTCCGGAAGATTTCTGCTGATCTTATATTGGAACACAAGCATTGCCTTTCCAATGTCGTGCACATATGCCAAAAAAACTGCTGTTTTTTCAAACGCCTCCGGAGAGAGGGCACAAGATTCCGGAAAAGACGGCGGAATCATATCCCGAATCATACATTGCATGATCCCAGCCGTATCTTCCAGATGCACCGCCAGCGGGAGCCACTCCGATGCAGTCTTTCCCGTTTTGGCAATCAAAATTCGTGACATATCCATTTGTCTGTCACCTCCCAGCAATCCTGTATTTTACTGTTGTTCTTTATTATACAACATTTCGTTCGACTTGTCAACATTTAAATTTCTCACATTCGACAAGATTCGACAAAATCCAACACGCTTTTCGAAATTTTCCGACGCCATGCATTCCTTTGGAAAACGCTGTGTAAAGCTTTGTGCGGTGTTGCCTTTGTTTTATGCTTTGATTGTACAACTCCAGTTTTTCAAAATGGATAGAACTGAAAAAAGTTTGAAAAAAATTAAAAATATGCATAAAATCAGTCTGACGGCTTTGCAGGCGATCAGCCAAAAAACCGCCCAATGCATTTTCTCTTTCAGATTTTTCATTTGTGCAATCTCACAAAATTTGAAAATCTCCATTTTACCCTTGACAAATGCCATGAGAAGTTGTATACTTACAAGAGGGTTAGAAGATTCTAACCTTTATCATTTCTCAAATGGTTAGCTTTTTCTAATTCCAGAACCGGCTCTGAGAAACAAAGGAACGGTTCTGATATAAGGAGGAGAGCATGCTATGATGCCGCTGATGTTTGCGAATCCCGGTGACGAAGTGATCATCAAAAAAGTAGGCGGAAGTGCTGAAACCAAAAAGCACTTGGAAGACCTCGGCTTTGTTGTCGGCGGAATGCTCACGGTAGTAAATTCCGGAAACGGAAATCTTATCGTGAATGTAAAAGGAACCCGTATTGCCATTACGAAAGAAATGGCGGGAAAAATTATGATATAAAGAGGAGGAACTGGAGTATGGCTACATTAAAAGATGCCAAGATCGGACAGACCGTCCGTGTCAAGAAGCTCACCGGCGAAGGTGCAGTAAAACGCAGAATCATGGATATGGGCATCACCAAGGGTGTCGAGGTCTATATCCGCAAGGTGGCACCTCTGGGTGATCCGATCGAGATCACTGTAAGAGGTTATGAACTCTCTCTGCGGAAAGCAGACGCTGAACTGATCGAAGTAGAATAAGCACCGCACAGATCATTGTGCATGCTGTGGAAGAAAATCCGTGAATCTGTCCTGCGTCGGCGGATTCACATCTTCATTTTACGGCGGAATTATTTTTTTAGTCACAAGTTAGCAATCGCTAATTAGTAAACGCTAACACGAAAGGATGGAGTGAAATGGGTATTAAAATCGCATTAGCCGGTAACCCGAATGCTGGTAAGACCACACTGTTCAATGCATTAACAGGTTCGAACCAGTTCGTCGGTAACTGGCCGGGTGTTACCGTGGAAAAGAAAGAGGGTAAGCTGAAAGGGCACAAAGATGTTGTCATCACAGACTTGCCGGGTATCTATTCTCTTTCCCCGTACACGCTGGAAGAAGTCGTTGCCCGAAATTATCTGATTCAGGAGCGTCCGGATGCAATCCTGAACATCATCGACGGCACCAATCTGGAACGTAACCTGTATCTGACCACACAGCTGGTAGAACTGGGCATTCCGGTAGTTGTCGCGATCAACATGATGGACATCGTTCGGAAGAACGGCGACCAGATCCGCATTGACCAGCTGGCAAAGGAACTGGGCTGCAAGGTCGTGGAAATTTCCGCACTGAAGGGCACCGGCATTGACGAAGCTGCAAAGGAAGCCATGCAGGCTGCGGAAAGCAAGATCCCCATGGTTCCCCAGCACAAGTTCTGCGGCTGCGTGGAGCATGCCATCGCACATATTGAAGAAGCTTGTCTGCATGACCGTCCGGAAGCACAGCAGAGATGGTATGCGATCAAGATCTTCGAACGGGACGACAAGGTTCTGGAACAGCTGAACATTCCGGAAGCTACCAAAAAGCACATTGAACAGGACATCGAAGCCGCAGAAAAGGAAATGGACGACGATGCAGAAAGCATCATCACCAACGAACGGTATCTGTACATTGCTTCGATCATCAAGGACTGCCTGAAGAAAAAGAGAACCGGCATGACCACTTCTGACAAGATCGACAAGATCGTCACCAACCGTTGGCTGGGTCTGCCGATCTTCGCAGTCATCATGTTCCTGGTGTACTATATTTCCATGGTTACTGTAGGTTCCGCTGCAACAGACTGGGCAAACGACGGACTGTTCGGCGACGGCTGGCACCTGCTGGGCATCGGCACCAGCTCCTACAACGATGCCGCTGATGAATACGGCGACACCAATGCGATCATTGACGGCTATGTGGCTTATCTGGGCGAACAGGGCGTTGATACAGAAGAACTGGAAAGCTACATTGACGCAGAAGCAGACACCTTTGACGGCGAAGCTGCAAAGGACATGATCCTGAACTATGAAAAGGATTACAACGCAGACTTCTCCTATGATGTAGAAGATGAAGAAACACTGGAAGTTACCACAGAAACTGCTTCCATGGACGACCTGACCACTGCGGCAGACGAATTCGCAAAGGGCGAACCGGATCCGGCAGATTATGGCGTATGGGTTCCGGGTATTCCGGTACTGATCGAAAAGGGACTGGACGCTGCCAACTGCGTGGACTGGCTGAAGGGTCTGATTCTGGACGGTATCGTTGCCGGTGTTGGTGCAGTTCTGGGCTTCGTACCGCAGATGCTGGTACTGTTCATTCTGCTGGCAATTCTGGAAGCCTGCGGTTACATGGCTCGTATCGCATTCGTTATGGACCGTATCTTCCGGAAGTTTGGTCTGTCCGGTAAGTCCTTTATCCCGATTCTGGTCGGCACAGGCTGCGGCATTCCGGGCATCATGGCTTCGAGAACCATTGAAAACGAACGTGACCGCCGTATGACTGTTATGACAACCACCTTTATCCCCTGCGGTGCAAAACAGCCGTTTATCGCAATGATCGCCGGTGCAATCTTCGGCGGTTCTGCATGGATCGCAACCGGTGCTTACTTCCTGGGTATGGCAGCGATCGTTGTTTCCGGTATCATTCTGAAAAAGACAAAGATGTTCGCCGGCGATCCGGCACCGTTTGTTATGGAACTGCCGGCATACCACATGCCGACTGTCGGCAACGTACTCCGCTCCATGTGGGAACGCGGCTGGTCCTTCATTAAGAAGGCTGGTACCATCATCACACTGTCCACCATCTTCGTCTGGTTCACTTCTTACTTCGGCTGGGTTGACGGTGCATTCCAGATGCTGAGTGAAGACCAGATGAGCCACAGCATTCTGGCTTACATCGGTAAGGGCATCTGCTGGATCTTTGCTCCGCTGGGCTGGGGCGACTGGCAGGCAACGGTTGCCGCTGTAACCGGTCTGGTCGCAAAGGAAAACATCGTTGCAACTATGGGTATCCTGTACGGCGGCGGCGACGGCGTGTACAGCAATCTGGCAGCTGCATTCACCGGCGTAGCAGGTATGTCCTTCCTGATCTTCAACCTGCTGTGTGCACCGTGCTTCGCTGCAATGGGTGCGATCAAGCGTGAGATGAACAACACCAAGTGGTTCTGGTTCGCAATTGGTTACGAATGCGGCTTTGCATATGTCATTGCCCTGATCGTCAACCAGCTGGGCAACCTGTTCACCGGTCAGCTGATGACTGCCGGCAA
Organism: Ruminococcus sp. OM06-36AC; assembly: GCF_003438725.1. Lineage (NCBI taxonomy): Bacteria > Bacillati > Bacillota > Clostridia > Eubacteriales > Oscillospiraceae > Ruminococcus > Ruminococcus sp. OM06-36AC. The sequence continues at coordinate 214,954 of NZ_QSTT01000004.1, read as the reverse complement.
CGGTGTTGTAAACATCATCAGCCTGATCGCTGCATTCGCACTGATCGTTGCAATGATCTACCTGCTGGTTCGTCCGTACAAGGAAAGCAACAAGCTGGGCGTAAAGGTAAAGGCATAAGGCAATACCGCACAAAGAGCGTCTGGCGACTTTGCACGCCATCTGCTTGCAAATTTCCCGTCATATTTCACAAAAATGCTCGTGAATACATCAAGTATTCACTCCGCTTTTTGTTTCATCTGACGAAAAATTCGACGACGCATCTGTCGCACAATCTTTGTGCGGTATTGCTATAAACAAAATTGACCTGACGTTTCAAAAGGAGGCATTTCTATGGGAAGTGTCATTGTCGGAATCATTGTTGTAGCGATCATTGCTGCAATCGTCCTGTCCATGCGGAGTGACCGCAAAAAGGGAAAACATTCCTGCGGCGGTACCTGCGGCGGCTGTCCGAATGCGTGCAGCTGCCACGGCGACACACAAAAACATAAACAGAAATCCTCAAAATAACGAAACCTCTCCATAAAGAAAAGCAGGAGCAGCTGGAATACGGCTGCTCCCGCTTTTTGTCTTGCGATAAACTCTCAATAAAAGTACACAATATAATCCTTACGAAAAAACGCCGTTCCTGCACGTGGAACAGCGTTTTTTCTATATGTAGAATAGTAAGAAGATGTCGTTTTTAAGGAAACACTGAATAAAGCTTGTGCGTAAGATGCGTAGTCAGATTTTTCGGCAGATTGCATAGAAATTCCGCAGGCATACTGCCGTATGGCAAGGGATTTCTGGGCAATATGACGGAAAATCTGCAAGCAGATTGCGTGCAAAGCCGTCAGGCGGGCTTTATTCAGTGTTTCCTTAATTGTTCTTTTTCTCGTCCTTCTGAATCGGCCTTCCCTGCTGTGCTGCCAGCAGATCGCGAATTTCTGTGAGAAGCTGCTCCTCCTTGCTGGGCTTCGGCGGTGCAGGCTTTTCTTCCTGCTTGCGGCGGAATATGTTCATTGTCTTTACGATCAGGAACACGCACAGCGCTGTCAGCAGGAATGTGATAATTGTGTTCAGGAAGCTGCCGATCGCGATAAAGGGGTGATTGCCCCACGGGATCGTGATTCCCAGCGAAGAAAAATTGATACCAACCAGCACGGTACCGATAACCGGCATCAGAATGTCATCGACCAGCGAATTGACAATTGCCGTAAACGCAGAACCCACGATCAGACCGACTGCCATATCCAGCACATTTCCTTTGGAAATAAACTCCTTGAACTCACCAACAACGCCTTTCAGACCTTTTCCGGTTTTCTGCAATGCTTCTTCAGTTGTTTTCTTGTCCATTTGAACTCACCTTTTCTTTATTTTTAGGCACACCATGCAAAGCTTGTGCGTAAAATGTCCTTTAGGCAATACCGCACAAAGATTGTGCGACAGATGCGTCGTCAAATTTTTCGTCAGATGAAACAAAAAGCGGAGTGAATACTTGATGTATTCACGAGCATTTTTGTGAAATATGACGAGAAATTTGCAAGCAGATGGCGTGCAAAGTCGCCAGACGCTCTTTGTGCGGTATTGCCTTTATTGTGCTGCATCTGCTTCTGCGTCCGGAGCCGTTTCTCCGGAAACATCGGCTGCACTGTCTGCGGCACTGTCTACTGCATGATTATCGGCAGCACCAGAGGCCTCTGAAGCTGCCGCTTCTCCGCTCTGTACCTCTCCGGTGTCCACCGTCACAATAAATCCGTCGCTGTTGTTGCCGGAAATGGTGTACTTTTTATCCGGCGGCACCATGACATAGGTAGAATCCGCAGCTGTATCAGCAGCCACATAATATACCTGATAGATCTCGCCGTCCCAGTTGGTAATGGACAGCGGCACGTCTGCACTGTAATTTTTCAGCAGTGTCAGATATTCTTCCAGACAAACGTTGTTCTCCTGCATATAAGCGGCATGGGGCTGTCCCACATAGCGGTAGTGCCAAGGCTCTGCCTGAATGCCGGTGGTGTCCTGCTTGTCCTCGGTGTAGCGGAGCACATAGCCATAGTGGGAACAGTTCTCATTGATCCACGCATATTCTCCCGTGCCGTCATAGTCGGACTGCACACCGTCCTCATACAGGGAGAAGTCCAGCGAATAGCCGCTTTCGTGCTCGCTGTGTCCCGGCAGTGCCACACGGGTGGAAGTCTGTTCTCCGGTTGCCTGCAAGTCCTCATCATACAGTTCCTGCTGCTGGGCATTGGTACGATAGCCGCTGATGACGATCATATCCTGATGACCGGTAGCCACATAGAACGCGTCCAGCATTTGATTCAGGGCATCTACCGCCTGCTGCCGCAGACTGGTTTCTGTGCCGCTGACATGGTAGTTGTCCGTCTTGTGGTCGTAAATGCTGACGATCTCTGACGGGTTCTCCTCCACATAGGCAGTATTCGCATTGACCAGAATCAAATCTCCCGCATGCACATCTTCATTGGAAACAGAAACATTCTCATAGACATTCTGCGGCTCTGTCGCAGCTTCGCTCATGTCGCTTGTCAATTCCATGCCATCTGTTCCCTGCGAGATCGGCTGCAGCGAATGGTACATATGAAATCCCTGATAACCGACAAATGCCACCAGTGCCACAGAGATCACGATTTCCGCCACCATTTTTCCGCCGGTACCTCTGGGGCGGCGTGGATTCGGACGTTTTGTCATCTGCTTCTGCGGCGAAGCAGCCTGCTTTTTGGGTGCTTTTTTCTTGGCTGGTTTGCTTTGTTTTTGTTCTTCCCTGCTCATCGAAAAACCTCCAAATATCAAGACGGCATCACACAAATTCCATATCGTGCCGCCGAGTGAAATCTCAAACATCTTTTCAGAAAACACGGAAAAAACTTGTACGCAGTATCGCATGCAAAGTTGTTATTCCGTATCGCCTTTATATTATAGCATATTTTACGCAAAATGCAAATACTTTTTATGCAAATTTTTTTCGAACGGCAAAATTGACATGCTATGGAAGCACTGGATAAAGCCCGCCTGACGGCTTTATGCAGTGTTTCCCTACATCTATAAAATCACCGCCGCACGTCGCCAATATCCGTGACAATGGCATATCCCGCCGAAGCCACCCGCTGTTCCAGACAGCTTCTGCACTGGGCGGACTCCTCCCCTGTGCAGATCTTGTCCTCGTACAGCGTATACAGCTTTCGCACGGAAACCGGCGACAGATTCGGCATGACCACGTTGGCACCGGCACGCAGTCCCATTTCCCGCCCCTGCGGGTGGATCGTCCCCAACGCCGTAGTTGCCGGAATCAAGGCATAGGGAAACAACAGACGCAGAATGCCGATCAGCCGCAGTGTCTGTGCCAGACTGCCGTTGGGCTGTTCCCGAAAAGGCGTGTCTTTATGAGTGAGATAAGGTCCGATGCCGATCATGTCCGGCTCCAGTTCCTGCAAAAAGCGTAGGTCGGCACAGAGATTTTCCGTTGTCTGATACGGTGAGCCCACCATAAATCCGGAGCCTACCTGATAGCCGATGTCTTTCAAGTCAAACAGACAGCGTTTCCGGTTTTCAGACGAAAGCGGCTGGGGGTGCAGACGGCGATAGTGTGCCGCGTCTGCGGTTTCATGCCGCAGCAGATACCGGTTTGCACCGGCACGGAAAAACGCCCGATAGCTGGACTTTTCCCACTCCCCGACAGAAAGCGTAATGGCACAGTCCGGAAACCGTTCCCGTATGGCAGAAACCATTTCACAGACACGCTGCTCCGTGAAAAAGGCATCTTCGCCGCCCTGTAGGACAAATGTCCGGAACCCCAGTGCGTACCCCTCTATGCAGCAGGCAAGAATTTCCTCCGGTGTCAGCCGGTACCGCTGCACATGGGCATTGCTCCGGCGAATCCCGCAGTAATAGCAGTCGTTCCGGCAATAGTTGGTGAATTCGATCAGCCCGCGGACAAATACATCTGTCCCGTACCGCTGCCGCCGCACGCGGTCTGCCGCCTGAAACAATGCTGCATCATAGCGGTCTGTTTCCAGCAGCGAACACAGCAGAGCGTCCGGCAGGTCCCGCTGCTGCTCCAGCGTTGCGATCAGTTCTGACATGGAAAACCCCGTCCTTTCCTGCGGCAGCACCGCACAAACTTTGTGCAGCGTTGCCCTATGAGAAAATATTGCTGCCATTCGAAAAAATCCACAAAAAAGACTTGCAATTATCCCAGAAATCTTGTATAATAAAACTATACTGGCTGAATAATCACAGTCAAAAAGGAGTTATATTATGACAACAGATGAAATTATGAAAAAAATTCGGGAAGGTCTGACCGGCGAATACAGCGTAGACATGGTCTATCTGGAATCACAGGCAGACAAGTACCGTTCCGCAAAAAATGCAAAAGAAATCGGAAGTGCAATCGCTGATCTGGCATATGAGATCCTGCCGGACGACAAGCGGGAAGTCCTGAACAAAATGATGTACATCGACGGCAAGCGGCTGGACGTTGTCTTTGCCGAAGCCAACAAGCTGATTCAGGAAAAGAAAATCGAAGAATCGTTCAAGCTGACAGAAGCACTGTACACCAAGATTCGCATGAACTATCGGGAAACCGAATCGGAAGTATATCTTAGCTTCCGCAACACGCTGGAACATCAGCTGTATCTGTACTTCTACCGCCCGTCCAAGAAGCTGGTGCGTCCGGTCTTTGACCTGTCGCAGATGATCCTGCTCCACGGTTACAACCTGCTGGAACTGAACCGTGCAGAAGAAGCTGCACGCGTCATCAACGATGCGATCCGCTACAACCCCATGAACACAGATGCCTATTTCGAACTGGCAGAGTGCTATAAGTCCCTGCGGGATCACGACCAGCTGCTTTCTGTTATCAAGGAAACGCTGGAAGTTGCCGTAACGCCGGTACAGATCTCCCGCTGTTACTGCAATCTGGGCTTCTACTGTGTGGAAGTCAAGGACTATGACCGTGCCGTTTGCTTCTATTATGAGAGCCTGATCTACGCCGACCACCCTATGGTTCCGGCAGAGCTGCACCATATCCACACCATTACCCAGAAAAAAATCGTACCACCCACACGAGAAGAAGTCAACGAGGCTTTCGAACACTACGGTATGAAGTGCGGTGCCAATGAGGACGTAGTCGGTGTTATCACAGCACTGGCAAAGGAAGCCATCGAAAACAAAGACCTGCCGGCAATCCGTTTCTATCTGCATATGCAGTATGGTCTGACCAATGACCCTGAGATCAAGGAAATGCTGGATCGCTACGACACCCTCGCCAAGGAACGGGGACAGGCATAATTTTTTCACACTTACTAAGAACCGATCACACGGACAGCAGCAATGCTGTCCGTTTTTTGTGCGGTGTTGCCTTATTTTTCATATTGCTGATATGCCTCGTGCAGCCGCTTTGCCATTTCCTGCCGCAGCGTTTCCGGAGCAAGCACTTCCATATCTGCCCCGTATTTCATGATCCAGCGATACAGTCCGTGGCTGATGCCCATTTTGGCACGCACCAGAATATAGTTTTCGGGGTCGGTTTCATCTTCCCGCACATGGGCATAGTTTCCCAGCTGTTCGATCATATCGTCCAGCAGCACCCGCTTCACCCGAAGCTGTACATCTTCGTACACCTCCGGTACAAAAATGTCCGCGGAAAAGCCCTCTGCTTTCGACAACTTCGGCATGATGTCAACCCGTTCTCCCGCGGTGATGTCTTTCATGCGGTCGATGCGATAGTTCCGCACATTGCCGGTGTCCTCCACGATCACTTTCAGATAAAACCGCTCTGCAGTGTAGACCACCTGACATGGGATTAGATTTCGCTTTTTGGTATAGTATTCGATGACCCGATTGGTATTATACTTGCCGTACTTGAAATTGATCTTCCGCTTTTCGGCAATAATCTGGTGCACACACTCCAGATTATCCAGCAGATCCAGTGACGGCGGAGCCACCTCACTCAAGGTGATCCGCCCCACCAGCTTCCGCACTTCTGCTTCGGAACACAGCCCTTCAAATTTCTTGAACAGCCGCTGTTTTTGTTCGTTGTTCAGGAATTTGTTGATAGACACCGAGTCCACCAGAAACCGAATCTCATTAAAGGTGAAGCCCCGTTCTTTCATGTAATAATACGCTGTGTTGTGGGCTCCTTTCCGAACTCCAACGGTATACCCCATGGTGTCCAGCCTTTCAATGTCCCGCTTGATGCTCAGCACCGATACCGCTCCCAGATTCGTCTGGTTCAGCAAGTACGCCTGAATCTCTTTCAGCGTTGCCCCTTTTTCCGCATCGGTATTGTGGCTAAGATAATCCAGCACATAGAGAATTCGCGACATGGTATCCTCCTTTACACAGTTACCGGCAGCGACGGAAACAGATGCACCAGAAATTGCAGCAGCACCACTACATCTCGATTATCCAGCACGCCGTCTGCATAACAGTCTTTGTTCTGCTGCTGGGCATCGTTGACATGCACCTGCCCCATGATGATTTTTTGCAGCAATACCGCATCGCTCATGTCCACCAGACCGTCCAGATTGACATCACCGACGATACGCGGCAAAACCGGCTCTGTCTGTGTCGTTGTCACTGTTGTGGCAGCAACAGTTTCCGAAGTGGCTGTACTGCTATCGGGGTACCTCGCCCCCTCCAGCGGTTCCTGTGAGGAAATCAGGAGCATATCCCAGTACATATAGTAATGATTGGTATCTTCCGGCAGGTAGTACACCCCAATGCCGATATACTGATACGGTTCTCCCAGCATGGCTTTCCGGTGGGTGGGAGAATCGATCCACGCCTGCACCACTTCCTGCGGTGTGTCGTATCCTGCCGCCACGTTTTCCGCCGCATAACAATTGGAATCCAGCGTGGAATCCTCAATGACGCTGAACCATTCCCGCCCGTCCGGTCGGTTGTGTCCGTAAGTCTGCGACAGTTCTTCCGCACGCTGTGCCGATAAATCTAACAGTACCGGTGCCAGTTGCAACGCCGGCAGTCCGTTTTCCTGCCGGAACTGGTTGGTCAGTGCTGCCGCTTCCTCTGCAAAATTGGTCATGTCTGCCGCTGCGGAAACCTGCCACTTTTGCGGAAATCCGCCGAATAGTATAGAAAACAGTACCGCCAGACCGCAAAAAACGGCAATTCCCTTTTTTCGCATCTCCACACCTCCTTTGTGTGTTTGTGATATTTTAGGGCAATACCGCACAAAGAGCGTCTGGCGACTTTGCACGAACAATCTTTGTGCGGTGTTTTCTTTATTATACTACATGAGGACATTTTTTTCAATACATTTCAACGAACATTTGTGAAAATATACAGAGAATGCCATTTCAGATGAAAAGAAGGGAGAGAGAAATGATGTGACTGCCATTCGTGTGATGCATTGCCTTTTTCATCAAGGGTAAGCGAGCTCTTTTCTTTTTTTGCTTCTTTTTTTCTTTTCAGTAAAGAAAAAAAGAAGCGTAACTCCTTGTGAAATCGTTTGATTGCTGTAGAGAGTAACCCCTCAGTCACCTGCGGTGACAGTTCAGCACGAGGCACGCCCTTCGGGTGCCCTAAAGGGGAGCCTAGCAATACAAGCTTGCAAACGCCGTAAAAATAAAAGTTGACCGACTGTACAAGTAACACCTTAGAAAAACAACGCTGCAAGTACAAGCAAGGGTAACTATCGGCATTGGCAAGCCCAAGGCGGACAGCGAGTAAAACGAGCGAATTCCGCCGAATGGTTTCGACCTGATTACCCTAGGATGTGTTGACACTAAACCTGACACGTGTCTTTTGGGGTGATTTTTCCCCAAAAACCAAAAGCGTCATGCAGTACAACACCTGCATGACGCTTTCATCACAATATTTTTTAACTCGTCTTAGGAATTCTTTACTGCCGTTTCGTCTTCCTTGCGAATCTGAGCACGCTTGATCTTGCCGCCCAGCGTTTTCGGCAGTTCGTCCACATACTCAATGATACGCGGATACTTGTACGGTGCGGTGGTGTGCTTTACGTGGTTCTGGAGTTCCTTGGTCAGTTCCGGACTGGGGGTATATCCCTTTGTCAGAACGACAGTTGCCTTGACAACCTGTCCACGAATCGGATCCGGAGCCGCAGTGATCGCACATTCCAGCACAGCCGGATGTTCGATCAGGGCACTTTCTACCTCGAACGGTCCGATACGATAACCGGAGCACTTGATAACATCGTCATTTCTGCCCACGAACCAGTAGTAACCATCGGAATCCCGCATGAACACATCGTGCGGGCAATAGCTGCCGCTGCCCAGAATTTCCTGTGTCATTTCCGGATTCTTATAGTAGCCCACAAACAGACCGGTGGGGTAAGCCTTTTTCAGGTTCTGCATCACCAGTGCACCCTGCTCGTTGTCCTTGGTTCGTGTGCCGTCATCATTTTGCAGCACAATGTCATACAGCGGCGAGGGCTTTCCGGTAGAGCCGGGCTTCGGCGTGATCCACGGGAAGTTTGCCAGCAGAACCGAACCCTCGGTCTGTCCGAATCCCTCGCGAATTTCCTTGCCGGTCAGTTCCTGCCAACGATAGTATACCTCCGGATTCAGCGGTTCACCGGCGGTGGAGAAATTCTGAATGCTGGACAGATCATAAGAAGCCACATCTTCCTGCAACATAAACCGGTACATAGTCGGCGGTGCACAGAATGTGGTCAGCTTGTAGTCCTGCATCTTTTGCAGCAGATGTGTCGGCACGAACTTGTCCATATCATAGGCAAAGATCACTGCCCCGCAGATCCACTGTCCGTAAATTTTACCCCAGCCGAACTTTGCCCAGCCGGAATCAGATACGCTCATGTGCAGCTTGTTTTCCTGTACCTGCTGCCAATATTTCGCAGTCACGATATGTCCCAGCGGGTGGGTGTAATCGTGTTCTACCATTTTCGGTTCGCCGGTAGTGCCGGAGGTGAAGTATACCAGCATCAGGTCATGTGCCTTGGTGCCTGCTTCACCGGTGGGACGTGCAAATTCTGTGGGGAACTTTTCCACTTCCTCGTGGAAGTTCCGCCAGCCCTCGTGAGAGCCGCCCACTACGATCTTGTGCTGAATGCTGGGCACAGAGGGCTGAGCCTCGTTCACCTGCTCCAGTACATACTTGTCGTCCAGACATACCATGGTGTGGATCTGTGCACTGTTTCCGCGGTAGATCAGGTCTTTCTTTGCCAGCTGCAAAGAACCCGGGATCAGAATGGCACCGATCTTGTGCAGAGCCACTGCACAAATCCAGTACTCCCAGCGGCGGCGGAGAATCAGCATGACAACAGTTCCCTTTTTGATGCCAAGGCTCTGGAAATAGTTGGCTGTCTGGTTGGACAGGCGGGAAATGTCCGTGAATGTGAACACCTTTTCTTCGCCGGCATCATTGCACCAGACCAAGGCTTTCTTTTCCGGCTCCTGCTTTGCCCATTCGTCTACAATGTCAAAACCGAAGTTGAAGTCGTCCGGAATGTTGACACGATAATTTGCTTTGAAATCCTCGTAACTGTCAAAATCGATACGAGGCAAATATTTGTCGAGCAGCATATGCAAATGCTCCTTTTCTGTTCAGATTTTTCTGCATGGAAAATCCCATTGCCGCACCTGCTGCGGCAGTTTTTTCCTGACAGACACTATTTGAAAAAACAGTGATTATTTTTATTATACTACAATTCACCGAGCCTTGTCAAGATTTTTTCCCACTTTTTTGCACAACTTTACAAAAGAGGCAGATCTCCCTGCCGAGAGGTCTGCCCCATATCCATTTCTTCTCTTTTTCTCTGAGGAAACACTGCAAGCAGATTGCATACAAAGCCGTCAGGCGGGCTTTATGCAGCGTTTCCTTAATTACTTGAATTTTGTCCGCATAGCACGGGTGGAATTCAGAATCGCAATGACAGACACCCCGACATCTGCGAAAACTGCCGCACCGATATGTGCCAGACCGACAGCACCCAGTACCAGCACGATTGCCTTGACACCCAGTGCAAAGACGATATTCTCCCGTGCGATGCCCATAGTCTTTTTGGCGATGTGCATCGCCAGCCCCAGCTTCGAGGGCTTGTCGTCCAGAATGACCAGATCCGCTGCCGCAATTGCCGCATCAGAACCCAGACCACCCATGGCAACGCCTACGTCAGACTGTGCCAGCACCGGAGCATCGTTCATGCCGTCACCCACAAAGACCAGCGTTCTGCCCTTTGCCAGCTTGGCACGGTATGCCTGCATGAACTGTACCTTATCCGCCGGCAGACACTTGGCGTGTACCTCGTCCAGCTGCAAAGTGTCCCCGACTGCTTCCGCCGCCGATTCGCTGTCGCCGGTCAGCATTGCCACCGTGGAAACCCCAGCCTGCCGGAATGCCTGCACCGCCTGTGCAGCGTCCGGTTTGATCGTATCCGCAATCAGGATATAGCCGGCATATACACCGTTCACAGCCAGATGCACTGCTGTACCAATTTCCGTCGGTGTTTCCGGCTGCAAGCCGGCATCTTCCAGATAAGCCGCATTGCCTGCCAGCACCTGTTTGCCGTCCACCCTGGCAGAAACGCCGTGTCCGGCAATCTCCTGCACGTCTTCCACACGTTCCGTATCGATTGACTTGCCGTATGCCTCTTTCAGCGACTGGGCAATGGGGTGATTCGATGCCGATTCCGCAAGAGCTGCCAGCTCCAGCTGTTCCTCCGGTGTGATTTCCACTGCTTTCTGCTTGGTAACGTGGAATTTACCCTCCGTCAGCGTACCGGTCTTATCCATGACCACTGTCTGTGCGTGGGACAGAGCTTCCAGATAGTTGCTGCCCTTGACCAGCACACCGTTTTTCGAAGCACAACCGATTCCGCCGAAGAAACTCAGCGGCACGGAAATGACCAGTGCACACGGACAGGAAATAATCAGGAACGTCAGTGCCCGATAGATCCAGCCGGAGAACGGCTGACCGGTGATCAGCGGCGGCACTACTGCCAGAATGAGGGCAGCAATGACCACGCAGGGGGTGTAATACCGTGCGAACTTGGTGATAAATTGTTCTGTTTTCGCCTTGCTGGAAGCGGATTCTTCCACCAGTTCCATAATTTTGGAAGCTGTGGACTCCGAAGCCGGCTTGGTGACAACCAGTTCTACTGCACCGCTCAGATTGACACAGCCACTGCAAACTGCGTCACCCTCTGCCGCACTGACCGGCATAGATTCGCCGGTGAGAGCCGCCGTATCAATGGTGGTGTGTCCCTCAAAAACAGCAGCGTCCAGCGGGATTTTTTCGCCGGGGCGAACCAGAATATGCTCACCGACTTCCACCTCATCTACCAGTACCGTTTCCGGCTTGCCGTCCCGCAGGACAGTGGCTTCGTCCGGACAGAGATCCAACAAGTCGGACACTGCCTGACGGGAACGTCCCACGGCAATTTTTTCGAACAGTTCGCCGACCTGATAGAACAGAATAACTTCTACAGCTTCGGGATACTGTCCGATTGCAAACGCCGCAATGGAGGCGATCGTCATCAGGAAATTCTCATCAAATACCTGCCCGTGTGCAATGTTCCGCACAGCCTTTTCCAGCACACTGAACCCCGGCACCAGATACACTGCCAGAAAAATCAGCAGTTCCGCCCACCACGGCAGCGTCAGCAGATGTGTGACCACCATTCCCACGGCAAACAGTACCGCACCAATAATGATCTTGATCAGAATTTTACGCTGTTGTTTTGTCATATGAATCGCCTCCTGTTTTTTATCATGGGCAATACCGTGCAATGCTTATGCAGTGTTGCCCTTACTTGATGATAATCTCGCAGTCCGGTTCTACCTTGCTGATGCACTTCTGTGCAGCCTTCAGCACCTTGTCAAAATCCGCATCGTCTGCCTCCAGTGTCAGCTTCTGTGTCATGAAGCTGATAGTTGCCGACTTGACACCGTCCAGCTTCTGGATCGCTGCCTCCATTTTTGCGGCACAGTTTGCACAGTCCAGATCATTCAGCTTAAATACCTTTTTCATTTGCGTTTCCTCCATGCAATTCATTTGAACGATTGTTCATATGTTCATTATATACAATTGCAAGGCAATTGTCAACCCTTTTCCCGAAAAAAATCAGACTCCGCCGCATCTTCAAAGAAACAAAAGTATCTCTATCATTTTGCAGAAAAAAAGAACGTATCCAATTCGAATACGTTCTCTGTCTATCGTTATTGCTTTGTTTTATTCGCTGTAGGAGAAATCTTCTCTGGTGAGAGCCGCTTCGGAGTTATAAAACTCCATTAAGGTGTTGTTGTCGGTGTACTCTCCGAGATAAGGAGCATACCACAGCCCGAAGTACGACCACACCGCGTTATCCCGAAACATGGCATTCATGTCCGGCACGTTGCTGCACTCGCTGATCGCCAGAATCTTTCCGGCGGACATGTTCCGCAGTGCCACATACTGTTCGTAACGGCTGCCGTAAGTCTGATCTTTTTCCACGTACAGATCCAGTGCCGCAATGTCGTACATGCTGCTGTCCACCAGGAAGCTGCTGCTCTGTCCGTTCCAGACCCAGAGCAGATTGTTCAGGTGGTGGTACTCTGTCATACGGGTGTACAGCAGCTTCCAGAGCCACTGGTAATTCTCTGCCCCGTCAGAGCCCCACCAGTACCAGCCGCCGCCAGCCTCCGGCAGCGGTCGCCACAGCACCGGTACATCGGCATCTGCCAACGGCTGCAATGCCTCTGAAATGCTGTCGATGTCCGACACCAGAGCATAGCAGTTCTGCGAGATCTTGCCCTCTGTCACCATGGCAGACAATTCCTCCAGCGACTTTCCGGCAATGTCCTCGTCTGTCACCGCCGTTTTCAGGTCATAGGAGGTGTCTTTCTCGTAGATCGTTCCCGTTCCCATGGGAGCGTTCCAGAGCCACGAAAGCCCTACCACACCGCCGTCTTTCGCCCACGCCAGACTGTCCGCCACAGCAGTGGCGTTCTGGGAATCCCCGCCGTTGGGAGAATAGGCGTTCATGTCCGCAAACCGGATCAGCGGGTATTTTCCGGTGATGTTATAGATCTCGTCCAGTTCCTTGCCGCTGTTGTCCGAGGCATATTGTCCGGTAATGATTTTGGAACCGTAGTTCTGCTGCAAAAATTGATACAGCTGCTGTGTCCTGGCAGTCGCCTTGCCGTTCACCGGTGTGGCGGAAATTTCAGAAGTCCCGTCATATAAGCTGGTATTGTTCACCAGTTCAATGCAGTCAATGTCCACAATACCGTCCACCGGAGCCACCGACAGTTCACACGCTCCTGCATTGAGGAAGATCCCCTGAATCTTGACCCGCATGAAATTGTTGGTGGCATCGGTTTTCATGGTGTAGACAGTTTCGCCGTCCACCTGAATCTTACAGGTCGAAGCGGCACTTGCCCCCACTACAACGGTGATGTCATAGTGCTGTGTCGCCGGAATCTCGGCATTCAGCACCAGACTGCTGTCATTCTTGGCATCCAGCCCACTCAGGTAGCCGTTTCCGGAATAGCCCAGTCGGGGCATCATCGCCACGGAACAGCCGCTGGGAACGGCAGCATCTTCTGCCTCCAGCTTCATGGACACGTCCTGTCGGGTGATTTCCGGCACCTGTAACGCCACAGACGGGTACTGCTGTGCCGGAACCGTTTCTGCTTCTGTTGCAAGCTGTGTTGTGGCAGTTGCCACCGAAGCGGACGACTGGGATTCTTCCTGTTCAATTTTTGCACACCCTGTCAGCAGCACACCTGCCGCCGCCAGAGCGAACACTTGTTCTTTCCTCAAAATTGCTCCATCTCCTAGAGGGATCGTCCGGAGAAACACGACAGGCAGCACACAGGCCGCCTGCCATCTGTTTCACCCGAATATTACGCTTTCAGACGATAAGTCATGCCCTTTTCTGTGGGGAACCGCAGCAGTGCACCGTCAATTTTGGCATCAACTGCTCCCGCATCACTGGACACACTGGTCACTGTATTGGTACGAACCGTGCACATATTTCCGCTGAGAGAGCGGATCACCGCAGTTTCCAGCTTGCCGGCATGCCATATCATATCCACTTCAAAGCCGCCCCGTGCCCGCAGACCGCTGATGCTGCCGTCCTGCCACGATTCCGGCAGTGCCGGCAGCAGATTGATCTCGCCGGAATGACTTTGCAGCAGGCACTCGGCAATTGCCGCCGTGCCGCCGAAGTTGCCGTCAATCTGGAACGGCGGGTGAGAATCCAGCAGATTCGGGTTAGTAGACCACGCCAGAAGCTGCTGGAAATTTTCGTATGCCATGCCGCTGTCTAACAGTCTTGCCCACAGATTGATGATCCATGCACGGCTCCAGCCGGTATGCCCGCCGCCGTGGATCAGCCGGCGGATCAAAGTTGCACGGGCAGCCTTGCCCTGCTCCGGTGTGTAGTACGGTGTGATCAGATCTGCCGGATACAGAGCAAACAAATGGGAAATGTGGCGGTGTCCGATCTCTACTTCCTCGTAATCCTTTGCCCACTCCTGAATCTGCCCGTATTTGCCGATTTTCAGCGGCGGCAGTTTTTGCAGCAGGGTTTCCAGTTCTGCGGCAAACTCTCCGTCCCGTCCCAGCAGCTTGCTGCTTTCGATGACGTTCCGGAACAGCACCGTCAAAATTTCCGTATCCATAAACGGTCCGCTGCACAGGCAGCCCTTGGCACCGCTTTCGGTTTTATAGGTATTTTCCGGCGACACAGACGGGCAGGTCACCAGTTCGCCCTCGTCGTTTTCCGTGAGATAGTCCACGAAGAACAGGGCAGCCTCCCGCATTGCCTCATAGTGCTGGTCGAGGAATTCCAAGTCCTGCGTGAACTGGTAGTGCTCGAAGATATGCAGGCAGAGCCATGCCGCACCCATAGGCCAGATCGTCGCCGGCATCCACAGATCCTGCGGAGCCGTATCGCCCCAGATGTCTGTGTTGTGGTGGCAGACAAAGCCGCGGCAGCCGTACATTGCCTGTGCGGTTTCCCGTCCGTTTGCCCGCATGCGTTCGATCAGGTCGAACAGCGGCAGATGACATTCCGACAAATTGCAGACTTCCGCCGGCCAGTAGTTCATCTGAATATTGATGTTAATGGTATAGCGGCAGCCCCACGCCGGCCACATGTCCTGATTCCAGATACCCTGCAAGTTCATAGGCTGTGTCCCCGGGCGGCTGGCGGACAACATCAGATACCGCCCATAGTTGAAGTACAGCACTGCCAGCTTGCTGTCGTGGATCTGTAGCTTGCACTCCTTGTGGTCACCCTCGTCGCCGCGAAGCCGCATCAGGCGTTCATCTGTAGGCAGTTCGCTGCCGCCCTCGCTGTTGTCCGGCAGGGTGAACCGTACCCGACGGAACTTTTCCTGATACTCCGTCAGATGCCGGTACAGCAGTTCCTCATAGCTACAGTCCGCCGCATAGGATGCGTCCAGCTTGGCGGAGTCCTCATACTGTTCTCCGTGGTAAAAGCTGGTGCCGACGCTGAGGATCAGCGTTACCTCATTGGCATCTTTTACCTCCAACGCTCCGCCCACCATGCGGAGTGTGCCGCCCTCGGCAAATCCGGTCAGAGCTGCGGCGAAGAAAATGCCGTCTTTGCTGCCGGTACCGCCGTCATAGACCAGCATGTTGGGGTAGTCCGTGCAGGGACGGCAGTCGTCGTAGTAGTCATCTCTGCCGTCCAAGGTTGCCCGCAGGTTGACCATTGCCGGCTCGCTGGCGGCAATGTGCATCACCAGCACCCGATCCGGTTCTGAAACGAACACTTCCCGCACATAGGTGATGTCGTTGGCGGTAAAGCGTACCGTTGCCAGTGCGTGTTCCAGATCCAGACTCCGCTGGTACTGCTTTGCCTTTCCGGCAAAATCCATGTGTAAATTCAGGTTGCCCAAGGGCATGTAGTGTCTGGAATTCGGCGTCACGCCCTGCATTTTTTCGAAAGCAACTTTTTCTGCTTCCGGAATGCGTTCCTCTTTCAGCAGCTTCCGGACTTCTTCCAGTCCCTCCCGTGCATCAGGATTGTTCCGGTTCCGCTTGCCGCCGGACCAGATAGAGTCCTCATTCAGCTTCAGCACTTCATCTGCTGCACCGCCAAAGATCACGGCTCCGATTCTGCCGTTGCCGACAGGCAGTGCATGGTCAAAATCCTCTGCCGGTTTTTCATACCAGAGCATCGTTTCTGCGTCCATGTCAAATCCTCCGTTTTTTCGGGGACTCCCGCCCCTGCATTTCCTCTGAAAGCTGCATCAGCCGCCCCAGCATTTTTCCGCACCGGATCCGGTCGGCGTTTTCCTGTGCCGCATTTTTGGACGGCGGGATCACGCGGACGGAGTACGGTGCTTTTGTATGTTTTCTGGATTCATTCTGCTGCATTGCCGTTTCCTCCTGAAACAGCATATGCGGCACAATGGTGTATTTTTCATTGCACAGCTGCAAAGTAACACTGCACAAAGCACAAATAAGAGCCAGAGCCCATTTTGTATCCGGACATGCAGGCAAAATGCGTGCAAAAAATACAAAACAGGCTCTTAAAGCACGGTATCAATGCTGTGCTGTTTTTCCATGACCAGACCTGTAAGCCGAGTTCTGTCGTGTGTGATAATTTATCTGGTCTGTGAGTCGCCTCACAGCTCTAGCCGCCATTACGCCGCTGTCCACCGGACCGATGTTAAGACAGCGTGTACCAATAGACGTTGCACCGGATAAGGTTTACATAGCAGTACAGTCTCCTGCACTCTGGTGTGCTCTTACCACACCTTTCCACCCTTACCGCAGGAAACCCGCGGCGGTATCTCTCTGTTGCACTGGCTCTAGGGTCGCCCCCGGCTGCCGTTAGCAGCTATCCTGTCCTATGGTGCTCGGACTTTCCTCACAGCGAAACCGCTGTGCTATCACACAGTCTGCTCATGGACTTTTATTATACCGGATTTTTGCCGTTTTGTCAAGTCCGGATTTTTTCTGCATAAAGCTTGTGCGTAAGATGTGTCGTCAGATTGCGTACAAAGCTGTCAGGAAGACCTTGTGCGATATTGCCATAACGAACCGTTTATTTCGGCAGTGTATCTTTATAATTGGAATATTTTCCATCGGTAAGCAGTTTTTCATATGCCGCATACGCTTCCGTCAGACTATTATAACGTTCACCTTTGGTATATGGTCTGAATCCGGCAGAATTATAAATATGATCTACGATCGCGACATAATTTTTACCCTTATTCGATCGTTCTGCCGTTGTCGTTTCAGAGATATAAAATCCACCATCTGCCCTGCTGATGATCACAGGGATCTTTTTCCCCGCACCAACTGCTTCAGTATCTACCGAAGTCCAGAACAGATACCTTCCGGAAGCATCATTCGGACTTCCCAAATATGCCCATGTACCGTAATTCAGCAGACTGCTTTCTCTGATCTGCTCCTGTACTTTTGGTACCATTGTAGAATTGGGACACTGAGAATCGATCTCAAAGCGAGCAGATTTATTTGCAATCAAATCTGACAATATACTGGTTTGATTCAGTGCACTATGCAGATCTTCGTTAAAATCAATACCAGTAACTGTACTGGTTTCACTCTTTCCTTTCCAGTAGAAAACAATGCCGGTCGAGGGCGTATAGGTGATCTTACACTCTCCGTTCGCCGCGGGGATACCCTTCCAGTGATCTGTATCCCCTTCCCAGGTATAGTGTTTGATCCCCGCAATCGTTACAGGATTGAACGACTGCCAGTCATCTCGTTTTTGTTCAAGCTTTACCGTTTTGGACACACCTGCTGCTCCATCGATCATCGATGCCGTTCTGACTTCGAGATATGCCTCACGCACATTGGTGATGTCAATGGTTTCATGACTTCGTTCAATATATTGCAGCAGAGCGGGCACCAAAATTGTAGCAAGAATCCCCATAATCACAGAGGCAATCAAAAGTTCAACAAGCGTAAATCCATTTACTTTATTCTGAACTTTACTCATAACAACCTCCACGCTCCTTTAGCGGCATCACTGCACAAGGGAAATACTGAATAAAGGCAATACCGCACAAAGATTGTGCGACAGATGCGTCGTCAAATTTTTCGTCAGATGAAACAAAAAGCGGAGTGAATACTTGATGTATTCACGAGCATTTTTGTGAAATATGACGGGAAATTTGCAAGCAGATGGCGTGCAAAGTCGCCAGACGCTCTTTGTGCGGTATTGCCTAAAAATGTTGTGCGGTGCTGCCTTATACCTTTTTCCACTTTCAACGATCCGCATACATGACCTGCACACAACGGTATCTGTGTATCGTTTTCTCATTATACTATAGTGCACATAAAATTGCAAGCAAAAAAAATTCAAAAAGAACCGAAAAACGCAGGAAGCACGTTATTTTTTACAGTATTTTTCAAAGACGTTCACAAATCAAAATGCTTGCATTTTTGTAAAATTTGTGGTATACTAAAGGCGACATCTTTTTCTGAAAAAAGGAGGTATCACAGTTGAAACAGATCTATTTTATCTGCAATCTGCATTCCGGCAGAGCCTCGGCGGGGGCACATCTGGCAATGATTATCGACAAATTCACCGCTGCCGGATTTCAAGTGACCGTACACCCGACACAGGACCGCGGCGATGCCACCGCCTGTGCCAAGCTGGCGTGCGATGCCGGCTGTTATGATATTCTCGTCTGCTCCGGCGGCGACGGCACCCTGAACGAAGTCATTCAGGGCTGTATGAAAAGCAAGACCCAGTGTCCCATCGGTTACATTCCCCTTGGCTCCACCAACGACTTCGCCCGCGGTCTGGGAATTCCCAAGGATCCGGAACAAGCCGTAGACTGTATCATTCACGGCGAAGATCTGGTATGCGACGTGGGCAGCTTCAACGACAAATACTTCACCTACGTGGCAGCATTCGGAGCATTTACGGAGATCTCCTACGAAACGCCGCAGCATTTCAAAAACCTGCTGGGACACTCCGCCTACCTGCTCAACGCGATCTCCAAGCTGCCGAAAATTCGGGCATACCGCATGCGGATCGAATACGACGGCGGCGTGATCGAGGACGAATTCCTCTACGGCATGGTGACCAATTCTTCCTCCGTTGCGAAATTTCTGGCTCTGTCCGATGTTCGCTGGGACGACGGCTTGTTTGAAGTCACCCTGATCCACAAGCCCTCTAATCTGGTGGAATTCCACAAACTGGTCATGGCATTCTCCAAGATCCAGCTTGGACTGGCAAAACAGTATCTCCACTATTTCCGCACATCGCACCTGAAAGTCACTGCACTGGACGAAGAGCCGGTTTCGTGGACCATTGACGGCGAATACGGCGGCACAGAACGGGTCAACGAGGTGTTCAACCGGAAACAGGCGGTGACGTTCCACGTGGACCCCGCCTGCCGCGAACAGGCAGAAGAAAACGCCGACAGCGGTTTTGCCATAGTCAAGCCTCTGCCGGACGATGTCCAGCCATTCGGCATAGAAAAGCAAACCGATGACGACGCGGAAAACAGCTTCCAACCGGAAGAACCCGATCCAGATTCTTCAGAATCATAAAAAATGATGCAGATCGCGTGCAAAGCCGTCAGGCGAGCTTTGTGCGATGGTGCCATAAATCGCTGCGGGTGTGCCGGGTCCCTCAAAGAACTGGGGATTCGGCGGAGCCGGTACCATTTGATTTTCTTCATAGAGCATGATCACTGTCCGCAGGATCGAAATGCCCCAGTAAATGCTGAAAAGTACACATACGACAATGCCGACGATTCCCAAAATGATACCGCAGCGACGCATGCCGCGGCTGTAATTCCACTGCCGCTTTTTCGCCCTTGCCGCATAGACCAGTGCCACGATGCCCGTCACGACGGACAGCACCGGCAGCTGGCAAAACAAAAACGACACGATCCCAAAAATCAATGCTCTAAGATCATAGTGATACTCCGGTCCCATAAACGGAGGTCGGTTGGAATATTGCTGCATGGCATTTTTCCTCCTGCCTTTGATGAGAACCTGTTTTCACAGGCGTATACATGTGTCTTGTGAAGTCAGGTCCTGAAAGGCAATACCGCACAAAGATTGTGCGACAGACGCGTCGTCAAATTTTTCGTCAGATGAAACAAAAAGCGGAGTGAATACTTGATGTATTCACGAGCATTTTTGTGAAATATGAGAGTCTGTTTCGTATCTGACGTATGCAGATTGCGTCGTCAGATTTTTTGAGAGATGAAGGGAAAAACGGAGAAATTCTTTTGTGGTTTTTCGATTATTTTCCCGAAATATCTCGGAAAATATGCACGCAAGATGCGTGCGGGAAGATACGAAACAGGCTCTGAAGGGAAATTTGCAAGCAGATGGCGTGCAAAGTCGCCAGACGCTCTTTGTGCGGTATTGCCAAAAGGAAACACTGCATATTCCTGTGCAGCGTTGTCCCTGTATCAGTATCTTAGCAGAATTCCGGAATTTTGTCAAGAAGTGTGTCGAATTATGGGATAGGCAACCGATTCAGAAAGGAGTTCCCTATGGCAGAACGTCAGTTTCACATTCAATGCACCGCGGAGGACATCGGACACTATGTCTTTCTCCCCGGCGATCCGGACCGTGTTCCGTGGATCGCGTCCTATCTTGAAAACGCCCAGAAGGTGGCACAGAGCCGGGAGTTCACCACCTATACCGGCACGCTGGACGGCACCCGCGTCAGCGTCACCTCCACCGGCATCGGCGGGCCCTCTGCCGCGATCGCCATGGAAGAACTGGCTGCTCTGGGAGCCCATACCTTTCTGCGGATCGGCACCTGCGGCGGCATGCAGCCGGAACTGGTGCCGGGGGCGTTGATCATTCCCACAGGAGCGATCCGCATGGAGGGCACTTCGCAGGAATACATGCCGCTGGCATTTCCGGCGGTACCGGATTTCGGATTGACGGAACATCTGGTCTGTGCGGCACGTGCTGCTGCATATGATTATCATACCGGCGTGGTACAGTGCAAGGATTCTTTCTACGGGCAGCACTCGCCGGAAACCATGCCGGTAGCTCCCACCCTGCTCCAGAACTGGCAGGCATGGAAAGCCGCCGGCACGCTGGCATCGGAAATGGAATCGGCTGCTCTGTTCACGGTCGCCGCCGCACGGCACGTCCGCTGTGCCACCATTTTGCAGATGCTGTGGAATCAGGAACGGCAGGCAGTGGTACGGGACAAGGAACACGCCGCAAGCGACATGACACACGCCATCGAGGTCGCCGTGGCGGCAATGCGTGCTGTGATTCGGGAAAACAAGGGAACTGCTGTATAAAGGAAACACTGAATAAAGCCCGCCTGACGGCTTTGCACGCAATCTGCTTGCAGATTTTCCGTCATATTGCCCAGAAATCCCTTGCCAGACACCAAGTCTGCCTGCGGAATTTCTGGGCAATCTGCCGAAAAATCTGACTACGCATCTTACGCACAAGCTTTATTCAGTGTTTCCTAAAGCTTTGCGGCGGATTCCAGGGAAAAGAGGAAATGTAATTTGGCAAACATATTTTGTGTGGAAGACGACACCGGCATTCGGGAACTCATCACCTGTGCTCTCCAGTCCGGCGGCTATACTGCGAAGGGCTTCCCTGACGGAAAAAGCTTTTTCCAGCGTGTACAGGAAGAACAGCCGGCATTGATCCTGCTGGACATCATGCTACCGGACGAGGACGGCATCTCGATTCTGAAACGACTGAAATCCGATGCGGCAACGGCGGAAATTCCTGTCATCATGCTTTCGGCGAAGTCCTCGGAGATCGACAAGGTCACCGGACTGGAAAACGGTGCAGACGATTATATCACCAAGCCATTCGGCATCATGGAACTGCTGTCCCGCGTCAAGGCGGTGCTGCGGCGGAGCCATGTGCAAAAGCCGGAACAGCAGCAGGTGCTCTCTGCCCATGACCTGACCATTGACCTGAACCAGCGTACCGTGGTCTATCTGGAAACGGAGATCGTTCTCACCTATAAGGAGTTCGAACTGCTGTCCTATCTGGTACGCAACCGCGGCTCTGCCATTTCCCGCGACCGGCTGCTGGAACAGGTTTGGGGCTTCTCCTATGAGGGCGAAACCAGAACTGTGGACGCTCATGTCAAGACGCTGCGGCAAAAGCTGGAGGCTGCCGGCTGTACCAATCTCATTCACACAGTACGGGGTTACGGCTATAAGATCGGAGGGTAATTATGGAATGGCTCGGTTGGGCATTTGCTGCGGCAACGGCTCTTTTGCTGACAATTTTTATTTTTCTGTATCTGCACCAGAAACAGCAGGCACAGCATCAGCACAAGAAAAGTCAAAAGGCTCTTGGAAAGCTGGAAAACGAAATGAACCGCATGCAGAAAGAGCTGCACCACGAACGGGATATCATCGGGCTGATTCAGGAGCACATGGTAGAGGGCATTCTGATTCTGGACGATTCCGACAAGATCCAGCTTGCCAACCGCACGGCAACGGCACTGCTGAACATCAGCAAGGAAAGCTGGGACAACAAATCCATTTTCATTCTGACAAACAATCAGGACTTTCTGGACGCACTGCGAAAATCCAAAACAGCACCTCAGCATGAACTGCTGCCGGAAGACAGTGAACTGCACAAGGGCTGCTCTGTGCGGCAGCTGCTGAAGATCGACGGCAAGTATATTCGGGCGTACATCACCCGCGTGGAAATGGGCGGCATTTTCGGCACGATCGTGCTGCTGGTCGATGTGACCTACAACGTCAAGGCGGAAAAGATGCGGCAGGAATTCACCGCAAACGTTTCCCACGAGCTGAAAACACCGCTGACAACCATTAAGGGATTCGGCGAAATGTTCGGCAGCGGCATGATCACCAAAGAGGAAGACGTTGCCAAGTACGGTGCCATGATCGAACGGGAAAGCGAACGCCTGCTGTTTCTCATCAACGACATTATCCGCCTGTCGGAGATCGAGGAACACACGGAAATGCTGAACACACCGGTGGCACTGGAAGCTGCGGCAAAGAACGCCCTGCAAATTCTGGAGCCGCAGATTCAGCGGAACAAAATTCACGTCCGGCTGGAGGGCGACTGTCTGCTGCTCCACAGCAACGAGGGCTACATACGGGAATTGTTCATCAACCTCATTGATAACGCAATCAAGTACAACAATCCGGAGGGCACCGTGACGATCACCATACAGCACCTCGGCACACAGGCGAAAATCGTCATTGCAGACAACGGCATCGGCATTCCCCTACAGGCACAGAGCCGGATCTTTGAACGGTTCTATCGGGTGGACAAAAGCCGTTCGAAACAGCGTGGCGGCACAGGACTGGGGCTGTCTATCGTCAAGCACATCGTAGACTGCCACAACGGCACCATTTCTCTCCGCAGCGAACTGGGACACGGTACGGAAATTACGATTCTGCTGCCGGCAAAGTAATGATAACCCCGCACAAGGTTTGCGAATCGGCTTTGTGCGGGGTTATCCAAAAGAAAGGACAAACAACATGAGAAACGTCATGCAGGAACAAGATGTGACCGACTGGAAAGAACGTCTTGCTGCCTATACGCCCGAAACTGAACAGGAACGACGCGACCGGAACGAGATACTCCTTGCGGCGGAACAGTACGACACACAGCTGCTCTACCGCAGCCACGCGGAAAGCCATTTCACCTGTTCCGGTTTCGTCATGAATCCGGCAATGGATCAGGTGCTGATGGTCTACCACCGCATCTACGATTCCTTTGCATGGACAGGCGGACACGCTGACGGTTCCAGTGATTTTCTCTGGACAGCCGTGCGGGAGGCAAAAGAGGAAACCGGTATTCAGAAACCCTATCCCCTTACCGGAGCCATTCTCTCGCTGGACATTCTCCCTGTCAAAGCACATCAGAAAAAGGGCGTTCCCGTTCCGGCACATCAGCACTATAACGTCACCTACGGCATCATTGCCGACCAGAAAGAAACGCTGCGGATCCAGCCGGACGAAAACACTGCGGTACAGTGGATCCCTGTGGAACAGCTGCCGGAAATCTGCAAAGAGCCCCACATGCTGCCGGTCTATGAAAAAGTGATCCACCGCATGCGTTGCTGGAAAGCCATGCAGGAACAGGCACTTCTGCAAACAGCACAGCCGCTGTTGGCGTGGTATCCGCTGCATGCACGGGATCTCCCCTGGCGGCACACGCAGGAGCCTTACCGCATCTGGCTGTCAGAGATCATGCTCCAGCAGACGCGGGTGGAAGCCGTCAAGAACTATTACGCACGGTTTCTGGAAACCTTTCCGGACATTGCCGCACTTGCCGCAGCGGAACAGGATCAGGTCAACAAGTGCTGGGAGGGGCTGGGCTATTACAGCCGTGCAGCGAATCTGCGAAAGGCAGCACAGACGATTCAGGAGCAGTACGGCGGCGTGTTTCCCCGCACATGGGAGGAAGTCCGCGGACTGGCTGGCGTAGGCGATTACACCGCCGGTGCAGTCTGTTCCATTTGCTACGGTTTGCCTACGCCAGCGGTAGACGGCAATGTGCTGCGGGTGGCCGCCAGAGTGATGAACCACTTCTGTGAGATCGACCGGCCGGAACAAAAGGCAGCTGTCACTGCCCTGCTGCGGCAGGTCTATCTGGACAATCCGGAACACTGCGGCACGCTGACACAGGCGTTTATGGAAATCGGAGCCACGGTCTGCGTGCCCAACGGACAGCCGCATTGTGAAACCTGTCCCCTGTCGGAACTGTGTCTGGGCAGACAGTACTGCGATGCTCTGCGGCTGCCCCAGCGGACTGCCAAAAAAGCCAGACGACAGGAACAGTACACCGTTTTTGTGCTGCAATGCGACGGGAAATTCGCCCTCCGGAAACGCACTGCCAAGGGGCTGCTCCACGGGCTTTGGGAATATCCCAATGTTGCCGGCATCTGCACTGCCGAAGAAGCCATTGCCCAGGCCAGTGCTTGGCACTGCAAGCCCACGGATCTGACGCAGACGGTGGAACGGAAACACATCTTCACCCATGTGGAATGGGAACTCTACGGCGTATACCTCACCTGTGCCAGACAGGACGAACAATTCGTCTGGAAAACTGCGGCAGAAATTACCAAGGAGATTTCCCTGCCCACGGCTTTCCGGCAGTTTTTCTAAAGGCAATACCGCACAAAGATTGTACGACAGATGCGTCGTCAAATTTTTCGGCAGATTGCCTAGAAATTCCGCAGGCATACTGCCGTATGGCAAGGGATTTCTGGGCAATATGACGGGAAATTTGCAAGCAGATGGCGTGCAAAGTCGCCAGACGCTCTTTGTGCGGTATTGCCTAAAATCAAAATATCACAAAAACCCCCTGCCCTTGCAGCCATTGCCGCGAGGACAGGGGGTTGATTTTCTTTCAGAGAGGGTTCAGAACAGGTTGGTTTTTATCCCTTTTTCTTTGCCCAGAATGCGATGCCGCCGCTGATTGCCAGCACTGCGAACACACCGTAGATTTCCATATCGCCGGTCTTGGGAGAAGCGTTTTTCCCCTTTGTGCCGGACGTGCTTCCGCTGCCGGAAGATGACTGCCCAGCGGTTACAGAACCGCCTGCATCATTCGCAAATGTCACCGCGGTGGTAGTTGTCAGCGTGGTCGTACCTGTGGCAACCTCCGCCGTAGTTCCCTCTACAGCAGCCGTCAGATTCGTCAGCGTAAATGTCACAGTAATTTGATTGGTTTCCAGTTCCGACTGCAACGGGGTAAACGTGCCGACAAAGCCGGTAATTGCACCGGCAGCGTATCCCATATCCGTTTTGGACACCCTAAGCAGTCCGTCACCGTCCCGCAGCTTGGCTCCGGTTTCTGTGCCGTTCAGCTGTACCGAATCAATGGTCAGCGTCGTACTGCTGTCGCCCAGCGGCGTGGGATCGATATTGTCAACTACCAGCGTAAGCGTATCCGTTTCCTGCACGGCAGCCACATCACACGAAAGCGTGTTCTGCCCGTCCGTAAAGAGGTTGAGCGTAGAGCTGACGGTGTTCCCATTCAGCTGCAAGTATGCCACGCCCACCTGCTTCGCACCGATCACAGGCGTTTTCGCCTCACAGTGCATCGGCAGCATGACCGCCGACACCGCAGCTGCACATGCCAGTGTCCCTGCCAGCAGCCCGCATCTTTTTCGATTCTTTCTTAACATATTTTTTCTTCCCTTCCCAAAATTTTTTCGCCCCCAAATTACCGGATCAGCATTTCCTTTTACTGCTCCGATGTGTGTAATTTTCAAGCTTCGTAGAAAGCAGTCTTTCTTTCCAGCACTTTCTTGCCGATCGGCGAGCTGATCGGAGCCACTACGCAGGAACCATACTTGTTGATTGCCTTTGCCACGTGGTCAGCGATCTCACGGACATTGTTTTCGTTTTCCAGTTCCAGAACTACCACGAAACCGTCTGTGTTGTTCGCCTTGACACCATCGATGTATGCTTTCTTGACATCTGCATTTTCTGCAAAGTATGCTTTCAGGTCGTCTTCCATGCCCTCCGGAGTGGAGTCAATATCCCGCATTGCCAGACGCGGCTGAATGTTCATTGCCTGCTCCTTGCTGAATGCCAGCCCCATGGTGAACGGATCGAGCACGATGCCGGCAGCTGTGCTCTTGGGATCAGACA
Organism: Ruminococcus sp. OM06-36AC; assembly: GCF_003438725.1. Classification (NCBI taxonomy): domain Bacteria; kingdom Bacillati; phylum Bacillota; class Clostridia; order Eubacteriales; family Oscillospiraceae; genus Ruminococcus; species Ruminococcus sp. OM06-36AC. Next base: position 188,413 of record NZ_QSTT01000004.1, on the reverse strand, counting down.
GCATTGCCACATAGTTTGCCATGCTCATAGGAACTGCCTTGCAGTCCGGTGCCCCGTTCCACTTCTGTAGTTCCGACAGGCTGGTGAACAGCGGCATGTACTTTCCGCCCTCGTGATTCAGCATGATGAACTCTGCCTGTGCATTGACCTTTTCGCCAGCCTTAACTTCCTTCGGCACTTCCATCAGCACCGGAGCCACAAAGCGTGCTTTCCGCATTGCCTCAAACATATTGTTGCGGGCAGGTTCGTTGTTTTCCCGACGCAGACGGTCTGCGGCAACGATCACTTCCGGATTGGTGACCTTTTCGCAGCCAAACAGCGGGAGAATGTTGTTCTTCTTCGGAGCCTCCTGCGGCTGTTCTGCCTCCGGAGAAACGCCCTTCATCTCTGCCATTTTTTCCTTGCGGATCACGATGTTGGTTTCTGCCGGATTGATGACGATACCGCTGACATCGACACCCTGCTTCAGCAGGATCCCGCAGTACTGGTCAAATGTAATTACCATTGTGTCCGCGTCCGGATCGTTCTTCCACTTCAGGAATTCCAGCCAGTCGGTGAAAGCCGGAAAGAACTTTACACCGTCCTTGTTGGAAACAGCCATGAGAGAAGCCTCCATGTGACGCTGACCATTCTCGTCCGGTTCTACCTCGTTCAGCTTGTTCTGCAACGTGATCGGAGCAATAAACGATGCTGCTGCAATTGCGTCCAGCATTTCTTTTTCGGTCTGTACGCTCTGCTGTTTTTTGAATTCCGCCATTGCGGCAACCAGATCAGGGTTTTTGATTGTGGGTTTTTTCAGTTGTGACAATTTGATTCACCTCATCTAAAATTTATCGCCCGAAAACGCCGCCGTGCCCGCAGGCAGCGGAAGCGACAGGGATAGAAATGAAAACACTTTTCCATGTCAGACTTCCAAATCCGGCATGGGTGCTGTCTATAGTATAACATATCCCGTAAAAAAAAGCAAGTCAAATTGTACAAAAAAACCGAAAAAAGCGGAATTGCTTTTCACGCAAAAATGGCAGCCGAAAACATCGGCTGCCATTTGCAGAATAAAGATCTATTTCTTTTCCGGAGAATCGGTTATTCCGTTACCGGCAGGGAGGTAACTATGCGTACCAGGAATTGCAGCAGAACTGTCGAATCATTGGTAGAGAGTTCTCCGTCCGCCATGCAGTCGGCATTCTTCTGCTGGCTGGCGTTCAGCGTTACCACACCGGCAACCGCCTTGTTCAGCAGAACTGCATCGGTAATATCCACCTTGCCGTCCAAGTTCACATCGCCGTACAGGGACTGAGAGGTCACTTCCGAAGCGGTGGTCTGCGTGGTTTCTGTGTTGCTGTCGCCGCTGCTGACTGGTGTAGTGGCAGTCGAATGTTCCGTGGTGTCCGCCGTATCCGAAGTTGCCGGAGCAGCTGTGGTTTCAGTGGGCTGTGCGGAAGTTTCACTGGTCTTTACAGCAGTTTCTGTCGGCTGCGCAGAAGTTTCGCTGGTCTTTGCAGAAGTTTCCGAACCGGTTGTGGTTTCAGTGGGCTGTACTGCTGTGGTAGTAGTAGTGGTGGTTTGCTGTTCAGAAGAAGTGCTTGTGGTTGTTGTCGGCGGAACGACAATGCTGCCGTTATACATATGGTAACCCATTGTCTTATAGCTGCTGGAATCCGCAGTTTCATACAAACCGCCCGGATTCAGCGAACCGTCTGCATTTCTCCATACAGCATCAAAATCGGTACCCTGTTCCGGAGCCTTTGCCATTGTGATAAAGTCAGAAGCTGCCGGAGCCGCAGAAAGCTTTGTGCCGATCTTCGCACCGTTTGTGATCGCAGTCTTTGCATCTACCTGATAGTAGCCGCTGTTGTAGTACACGCCGTTTTCATAAGTACCAACATACTTGTCGTTAGAAGCACCGCCTTTCAGCTTTGCGTCAGACATAAATACAGAATCATCATAATAGGACATCATATTCTCAAAGATTGCACCCGGATCTGTGCAGCGATAGCAGGAGAAGTTCGGCTTTCCCTTGCCTTCGCCATTGTTGTTGACTGCGGTACAGTTGGTCAGACTGCCCAGCTTCGGGTTATTGTTATCGGTGAAGCCGCAGTGAAGGTTCTCGAATGCCAGACAGTTCTTCAAGATATGTGCAGAACCGATACCAGAGCCGCCCAGCTTGAAGCCGTTGCCGTCGCAATTGCCGTAGCCCTCGCCGAATTCCGTAAAGCCGTTGCGGAATGCAATACAATTCTGAATGGTGACAACACCGATAGGACCGGTAGCACTTTTTGCAAACAGATCCCAGCCGTCGTCACTGTTGTTGTATGCCATACAGCCGTCAAAGACGTTGCCCTCGCCGCAGGTCAGCTTTGCTGCAAAACCATCAGCATTTTCCATGCTGGCATTGTCGCAGTTGTTCTTGGAAGTGCAGTTCAGGATCAGGTTATTGCTGGGCCAGTCTGCAATGGTTGCTGCACTGGTATTATAACGGGACAGCTGCAAACCAGTGTCCTGATTGTCGTTGAATACCATGCGTTCGATCTTATTGTTGTTGCCGGAGAGGAGCATGCCGTTATCGGCTGCCTTGGTGATCTCAAAATCATAGAAGTGCCAGTAGTCACCGTCCAGCACAATGCCACGCTTGCTGCCGTCTGCATCGCCCTGTCCGGAGAAGTCGAACACCACATCTGCACCGTTATAAGGCTTGATCGTCTTCATTGCATTAGCAGTACCGCTGTTCTGAGCGTCAATGAGGATCATTTCCGAGAACTTGTATGTACCGCCCAGCAGATAAATGGTGTGGCCTGCGGACAGCTTGGAGATCGCATCGGTAACAGAAGCCGGATCCTTTTCGGAAGAACCGCTGCCGGTACCGGCAGGCGAACAGAAGATGTCCCCTGCCACCGGCACGTCCGGTGTGGTAGGCGTGGTGTTCTTGGTGGTAGCAGTGGTCAGAGCCGTTGCGGTCGTATCCTTGGACACGCTGACGGTGGTGGTCACTGTAGTAGTCTTGGTTTCCTCAGTGGTGACAACCGGATCTGTGGTGCTGTCGGTAAAGCCGCTGCCGATCGCCACGATAGAGGACTTGTAATTGACCAGAGCGTCTTTCAATGCCTGATTGACCGCATAGCTGGTATCGTCCACGGAGTTGTCAAACTTCCACTGGAGATCACCGCCCTGTACGCGTCCGGCCTTGGCAGTAACGATAGTCGGCACATCAGCCGCTGCATCTGCCTTGTAGCTGTACATGATGCTGGAATCGGTATCGAAGTTGTTGTAGCCTGTGCCGCCGGAAACCGTCTTGACGCTGTCCGGTACTTTTTCAGACGGGCTGGAAACCTCATAGGCATCGAACGAGGTGCTGTTCTGCGAATACGGGATATAGCTGGAAGCACCCTCGATATAGTTGCCGCAAGCCTTGATGATACCGCCGGTTTCGCCGGAGAATGTACCCTCACCCAGTGCATCAGTACCCTGTCCGGAACTCATCATCGGGTTCTTACAGTTGCGGAAGTAGTTGTTTTCCGCGAACGCAGAAGCTCCTTTGGTGACGCCGATGCCGTACTTGGCATTGCCGTCGAAGTAGTTGTTATAGCTGTGTACGGAGCAGGTGCGGATTCTGGGGTGACGGGAATCAGAGTGATCGTACCAGTTGTGGTGATAGGTCACATAGTTGGTTTCCTTTTCTGTCTTCATGCCCTGCAGGTTGCACTTTCCGTTATCCCAGAAGTGGTTGTAGGAATGTGTTACATAGGTGGAAGTCTTGGTGTCCAGTGCACCGTCGCCCTTGACCTGATCGGCATCTGAACCGGCATCACCATAGAAGAAATCACAGTTATGCACCCAGATGTGGTCGTTGCCCTGCTGCAAGCCGCAGTCATCGCCCTCGCTGCTGTTGCAGTTCATGAAGCCGATATTGCGGACCTCTACGTTAGAGCAGTTCTTCATGACCAGACCAAAACCGTTGAATACGGTATCGGTACCAATACCCTCCACGGTGATGCCAGCCTTTGCGGTGTCGATCATCAGATCGCCCTTGGGCATGTCTGCCGGATCGGTGATGTTGCCGATAAACCGCAGGCACAGCGGACGCTTTTCTTTATTTTTCTTATAAGCCGTAATGATGTTCTGCACACCAGTCACATCGGTCGCACCCTTGCCGGTGGAGTCAATGCTTGCCGTCACGGTGTCCTTGTTGGCATCGGTGACATATACCACAATGGCATCTGCTTTCAGCGTGCCGTCCTCGTTGTATGCACCGGAAGAAGTACCCTCTACAAAGCCAAAGCCGCTTCTGTCGTGAGCCTCTACCTGAAGTCCCGCAGTTTCTGCTGCCTTAGAAGCATCTTCCTTGCCGTTAATCACCGGCACGATCTTCATGGTGTAGCTGCCGGCTTTCAGACCCACTGCATCAGCACGGAAGCGATCCGGATACTGGCGTACCAGCATGGTATCCAGCTGCGTGTAGCTGCCGCCTGCCGGCTTGATATACACGTTGTAGCCGGTCGCATTGGACACAGCACCCCATTCCGCATAGGCAGCTTCCAGGTCGCCGCTGGCATCGATCACAGACACCGAAGCACTGGCTGCCACAATCGCCGGAACGTTGTCAGTTACAGTTCCCAGATCTGCTGCCAGAACCGGCTGTGCACCGGCTGCGGCAGTGGCCGCCGCCAGCAGAAATGCCAGAATACTGGTTCCGATTTTTTTGTTCTTCATCATTCATTCCTCCTGTTCGTCCGATGTGTGCATACACCGGACATCAGCTGAAAAATTTCCGGAAGCCTCATTGCCCGGAATATTTCTCCTTATTGCTCAAATTGTGGTGGATAGCTCACATTGTGGTGGCACATTTTCCCACCCAATTTCCACCTTCATTTTACGCCTATTTTCCTATAATGTCAATCTGCTTTTTCAACAAAAATGCAATGTTTTCAGTGTGCACATTACACAACATATTTGCATTTTTTGTTTATTTTCATTGTATAAAGCAACAGAATATATGACTGATTTTCCGCATACATTACAACAGCCCGCCGATAAAATTTCAATGTGCATTTGGAAACAAATCGGTAAAGGATGTTTACAATTTATATTTCATGTCGAAAAGTGTTGACAAACAGAAATCCAGTGGGTATAATAATAAAGAATGGCTCTGGCGAATATCCACGCTGCAGAGCCCGCTTCTCTCAATGTAATATTTTTTTAATTTTTCCAGAAACAGAGGTTCTACTGTCTTCGGACTGACCGCAGCTGTCATCAGTTTGTCAACATACTCGGAACGCCGACATGCGGTGAAGTTCAATGATGCTGTATTCCGCACAGCCCTCGTACCATGGAAGAAAGGAAAGATGACAGTGAACAATAAAGACCAATCCCCTGCCGGAAATGCTCCCAAGCAGCATCTGACCAAAGACGAAATGCGGGAAAAAATCAAAGCTTCTCTCGCTGCAAAAGAGGCAACAGAATTTCAGCCGTCATCGCCAAAGCCGTCTTCTGAACGCTTTTCCGGACAGAATCGTCCGGCTTCCCGCAGCCCTGAAAACGGCTCCGCTTCGGAACGCACCCGTTCGGACAAGGCACGGCAGATCCATGATGCCGTTTCTTCCGGCTATGCCTATGACCAGCCGCGGCAGCAGCGTGCACCGCAGCCGCAGCAACAGCAGCGTTCCGGAGGCAACGTGGCAACAGCACAGCGTCCGCCCCGCCCTACACCGCCCAGACATTACGAACCAGTGCGGGAGGAGTCCAACGCCGGAAAGATCTGCATCATCATTGGTATTGCCGTGCTGGCTGTACTCCTGCTGAGCTACATCGCCGGACTGGCTGTCTATCACAGCAAGTTTCTTCCTAAAACTTACGTCAACGGCGTGGACATCGGCGGCATGACCGCGGAGGAAGCCAGTGACGCAGTTCTGAATACCGCACAGGATATGGGGCTGACATTCATTCCCAAAAGCGGCGACCCGATCACCTTCAAGGGCTCCTCATTCGGCTGCACCGTTACCCTGCCGGACAACGCTCTGACAGAGCCGGCAGACGAAAGTCACGCCCTCTGGTTCAGGAAGCTGTTCTCCAAAACCGAGTATACAGTCAAGATGCAGGATTCCTACTCGGAAGATGCACTGGTCAGCCTGATCGCCGCCTATGACTGGGGCAATGTACCGCCCACCGATGCCAAGGTTGTCCAGAACGAGGACGGTTCCTTTACCATTCAGCCGGAAGATAACGGCAACATGGTAGACACCCAGAAGCTGTCCGACTACACGGTCGCACAGATGCGGGAGGGCAACAATACCATTCAGATGGCAGACAGCGACTGCTACAAAAAGGCAGCTGTCACTGCGGAAAGTCTGGAGCCTACACTGGCACTGTACAACAAGATCGGTGCTGTAGAGATCACCTATGACATGACTGACCGCGAGGAAATTTTCGATCCGGTTGGCACGGAAAAGCTGGATCACGCTACTATCATGGACTGGATCACCACGGACGGCGATGACATCACTGTAGACACCGACAAAGCTTCCGCATGGGTGCAGGAACATATCGCTGACAAGTACGACACACTAGTGACCGGCTACAACTTCAAGTTCAAAGCCACCGAAGACGGAGAGATTACCTTGCCAATCGGTTCTGACGGCATCTACGGCTGGAAAACCAATGTTTCTGCCACTGTGGAAAAGCTGGTAGATTACATCAAAGCCGGCGAGGCAGTAACCATTGAACCGGTATATAAAGTAGAGGGATTCCGCATGAATTCCAACGCCGGCGTTACCTACACCGGAAACACCTACATTGAAGTGGACATCTGCCACCAGCACTTGTGGTACTATGTCAATGGTGAACTGTTCCTGGAGTCCGATGTGGTTACCGGTAAGGAATCCGATCCGACACGTGCCACACCGCCGGGAGCATACAAGGTATGGTCCAGAGAATCTCCGCGAAAGCTGGGGACTTACGCAGTGCAGGGCTATGAAACATGGGTAAATTACTGGATGCCCGTCACCTATACCGGCATCGGTCTGCACGATCTGAACCGCAGTGCCTACGGCGGTGACATCTACATCAACAACGGTTCCCACGGCTGTATCAACCTGCCGCTGGACGTTGCCAAAAAGATCTATGACAAGGTCACTATCAACACTCCGGTTATGATCGTCCCGTAAACCGCAGCCACTATAACAACGAAAAAAGCGTACCGTTTTCTTGTGAAACGGTACGCTTTTTGTTATGGCAGCACGGCACAAAACTGTGCGGTATTGCCTTTTGTATTATCCGCGGCGTACTGCCGGCATCATGCTGGTGAATGCTGCTTCGTCTTCGGTAACTTCTCCCTCCGGATACTGGAACCGGATCAGACGATCCCCCTGAAAAGTCAGCTGTCCCTGCTGATGAAACGGGGTTTCGATATACGCTTTTTTGCTGGTAACAATATGCAGCACATCACCCTTGCGGGTCTTGAAAATCAACTCATAGTATTCGTTGTACAGTTTCAAAGTGCCGCTGGGATCCATGGTTCTGCGGCGTTCATCTACCTTTTGTACCAGAACAGCGATCACAGTACGGGGTGGATTTTTTCCGCGGTTTGGTTTACGCATTGCTCTTTCTCCTGTGATATAATATTCCCGATTAAACTCCAGCGACTGCCGTTTGTCGGCAGTGTTTGGATTCTGTACCAGAAGCCGGCTCAGCTTCTGCCGGAACGGGCTTTGCCGAGAACCCAGCATCACCACCAGCAGCAGCACCACGGCAACAGCAACCATGATAATCAGGAAATTATCGATCGCATTTCCGAATCTGCCTGTCATATGTATTCCTTTCTGTGGGAACGCATTTTCGTAAACGGATTACGAAAGCAGCTTCTCACATTCCATTGGGATTCTGCTTTGTGAAACGCCAGCTGTCGGCACACATCTGCTGCAAATCCGCAGTTGCTTCCCAGCCAAGCAGTTTCTTTGCTTTCGACGGATCTGCATACGAGGTGGCAATATCTCCGGCACGACGTTCCGTGATCTCTACCGGAATCTTCTTGCCGCATGCCTTTTCATACGCATGCACCACGTCCAGCACGCTGCTGCCGTGACCGGTACCCAGATTGATCGGTTCAAAGCCACGGTGCTCCAGTCCGTATGCCACGGCTGCCACGTGACCGGTTGCCAGATCCATAACATGGATATAGTCCCGCACACCAGTGCCGTCCGGCGTGTCGTAGTCATCACCGAATACCCGCACATGATCCAGCTTGCCCAGTGCCACCTGTGCCACATAGGGCACCAGATTGTTGGGGATTCCGTTGGGATTCTCGCCCAGCAGACCGCTGATGTGAGCACCGATCGGGTTGAAGTACCGCAGAGCCACAGCCGTGAACTCCGGATTGGCAGTGCAAACGTCCCGCAGAATCTGTTCAATCATGACCTTGGTGTAGCCATAGGGATTCGTTGCAGAGGTCGGCATTTCCTCCACGTAGGGAGCCTCATTGTTGCAGCCGTAAACGGTCGCACTGGAGGAGAAAATTATCACGTTGCAGTGATACTCCCGCATGACACGCAGCAGGGAGAGTGTACCGCTGATGTTGTTCTCGTAGTATTCCAGCGGCTTTTCCACCGATTCGCCAACTGCCTTCAGACCGGCAAAGTGAATTACGGCATCGATCTTGTTGTCCTCAAAAATCTGCCGCATGTCCTCCTCGTCACGCATATCTGTGCGATAGAACCGCACGTGCTTTCCGGTGATCATCTCGATACGGGCAACTGCCTCCACCTTTGAATTGCAGAGATTGTCCATAATCACGACCTGATAGCCGGCATTGATCAATGCCACACAAGTATGACTGCCGATAAAGCCGGTACCGCCAGTGACCAGAATTTTTCCCATGTTACTTTACGCTTCCTTTCAATTTCTGTCAAATGGAGAGGGAATTTTCCCTCCTATCAGTTTGCCCTGAAAGGCAAACTTTCAGCAGCACTGCACAAAAGCACAATGCTGCCTTATATCAATACAGTCATGCCGCCAACGGAACGAATTCGCAGCACGTGGCAGCAGCCCTTTCCCAGAACGGATTCCATACCCTCCTGAAACTGGGACAGCAGCACAGCCGGCACAAATGCCTGTACTGTTCCGCCAAAGCCACCGCCGTGTACACGGATTGCTCCCCTGCCGCCCAGCACTGCCGAGCCGACTGCAAGGGCAATGGAGATGGGCTGGTCTTCCGGTGCGGAGGACGGGTAGACGTTTTGCAGCAGGCAATAGGAAGACTGTCCGGAGTTCTGTACCAGGTGCAGGAACGCCTCAAAGTCGCCCCGATCCAGTGCATCAGATTCGCCCTGTGCCCGTCCGTCCTCCCGATAAAAGTGCATCGCACGGAGCACTGCACGGTCACCACAGGCTTTCCGCAGTTCCGGAATGGAACGCAGCACCTGTGCCGACGGAACTTCCGCCAGAACGTCCTTGCCGAAATACTTTGCCACTTCCTGCATTTCTGCCGGAATCGCAGCGTATTCCGCTGTCAGGTCTGCGTGGTTTCCGCCGGTATCCACAATGCAAAGTACATAACCAGTTCTGGAAAAGTCAAATGCAACTGGGTGCACTGCCGGCAGCATCGGATTGGCAAAGTCAATGGCAACAGCACCGCCTACTGACGAAGCCATCTGATCCATTAACCCGCAGGGCTTCTGGAAATACACGTTTTCCGCATACTGTCCCATTTGTGCCAGTTCTACCGGTGTGAACCGATTTTCGGCATACAGAGCATTGCAGATATTTCCCAGCAGAACCTCAAAAGCCGCTGATGAGGACAGACCAGAGCCTGCCATGACCTGCGAGGTGGTGTATGCATCAAAACCGGTTTCCAGCGGACATCCGTACTGCTTGAAGCGGGCAGCGATTCCGCGGATCAGTTCTGCTGCTGTAGGCTTTTTGTCCGTTACCGGTTCCAGTTCTTCCAGAGAGATCTCATCTTCCGGAAAGCCCTCTGAATGCACCCGGATCGTGGTATCTTCCCGTCTTGCCACAACAGCGATCACGTCCAGATTGATGCTTGCCGCCAGTACGTGACCACGCTGGTGGTCGGTGTGGTTTCCGCCCAGTTCTGTCCGTCCCGGTGCAGAAAAAATGGCAATTTCCCGACCGCTGCCGTACAGCTGCACAAAACTGTCAATGGCACACATCAGCCGGTTCCGATAAGCTTCCGCCAGATCTTCACCGCCGCCAAGTACTGCCGCGATGTGCATGAATTCTTCCGACTGCAGCAGTCTGCGAGCCTCCTCAATTGTCTTCAATGTGATGCCCCTTTCTCAAATCGCTTTTTCGGAGAACTGCTGTGTAAAGCTTGGTTCCCCGAAAGCGGCAATCTGCGTTCCTACAATTCTCCACTATTCAGTATAACCGATTTTTCACGATTTTGCAAGCATTCTTTGTGATTTTTTCTATCTCGATACAGAATTCGAAAAAAGCAAAGCCTCGGCCTTGAAAATTGAAGCAAATCCCGCCTTACGCTTGCAAACAAAAACCCGATACGGGAATGCTCCCGCATCGGGTTTTTCTTATGCTGTCATAGCCTTGTTGTCAGAAACGCTTACGCGTTCGAAATCAGGGAATCTGATTATTCAGCCCACATAGAGCCCTTCAGGTTCTTCAGATCCGGGCAAACCGGATTGTCCCAGGTAGTGCTCTTATGACCAGCACCAACCAGAGCAACATAGTATGCCTGGTAGAAGATGTCAGTTGCTTCCAGCTTGCCGTCTGCAGAATTCTCTCCTGCCTTGCTTTCGGTATCAATATCCGTCAGGAAGAAGGACAGTTTCTCCAGATTCTCATCCTGTGCGTGCTCTGTGCCGTCCAGAAGCTTTGCATCCTTAATACCAGCACCCTGTCTTGCAATGTAGTAGCTGCTGTAGTACATATCAGTAGCCTCTACCTTACCGGACAAGTCAGTATCGCCCTTTACGCCGATGTAAACCTTTGCAGTAGCAACCTTTTCACCCTTATACAGGATATCGAGGTCGGTATCTACATATGCCTTGCCTTCGCTGTCGAACAGTGCCTTCGGGCTTTCTGCACCAAAGGTCAGATCGTCCATGACGCTCTCGCCGTTTACAGTTGCAGACTTCACAAGGTCAGCAGCGTTGAAATTGCGTCCGTCAATAGACAGATAGAAGTTTGCATCCGGATTTACTTCGATTTCCAGTTCTGCTTCTGCAGTCGTGGTGGTTACTTCTGTAGTAGTGGTAGCTTCGGTAGAAGCTGTCGTGTTTTCTGTGGTAGTGGTTGCTTCTGTAACAGTTGTCGTAGCTTCTGTGGTAGTTGCTTCTGTAGTAGAAGAAACAGCTGCCGGTGTGGTAGTAGTTTCTTCAGTGGTTGCTTCAGTAGTTGCTTCCGTGGTTTCTTCTGTAGTAGTAGTTGTTGTGGTAGTTGTGCTGGTAGTCGTCTTCTTGCTGAAGTCCGGCAGCTCTTCTGTTGTAGAAGCTGTGGTCTTCTTGCTGAAGTCCGGCAGCTCTTCTGTTGTAGCAGTTGTAGTTGCCTTTGTAGTAGTTGTTTCAGATTCTGTTACAGTAGTGGTTGTTGCACTGGTGCTGGTGGTTGTCGGACCTGCACTGGTGCTGGTTGCCGTAGCAGTTGTTGCTTCAGTAGTAACAGTCGTTGCTTCGGTAGTAGTGGTAGTGGTAGTTGCTTTGGTAGTTGTTACAATAGGTTCTTCGGTAGTGGTGGTTGTAGCAGCAGTCGTTGTTGTAGTGGTTGCTGCAGTTGTGGTGGTGACAGTCGTAGCCTCTGTAGCAGTTGTAGTCTGCGGTTCTTCTGTGGTAGTAGTCGTTGCCGCAGAGGTTGCAGTTGTAGTGGTGGTAGCTGTTGTAGTAGTTGTAGTTGTAGCAGTTGTTGTTTCAGTGGTTTCCACTACATCATTCATGATTACGCGGATCGCACCGTCCTTCAGACCAACCATTTCGTCGAAGATGTCTTCGCCGGTTACGCCCTCGCCGTTCAGGTAGTTGAAACGCTTGACATCTACCATCGTGGTGCCGCTGGGCAGTTTGTCAGAACCATTCGGTGCCCAGTCTACAGGGAACTCATAGTACTCAACAGTCTTGCCATCGTATTCACCAGTCTGAAGTGTCAGACCATATTCGTCAGCCAGTGCCTGTACAGTATCCTTATCCGGCACATTGAAGATCATGCGGAATACCTGATTCATCTTTGTCGGGTCAGTTGCACCTTCGGCAGAACGTGCACCAATGAAACGGATCCAGCGGTCGCTGCCGTCAGTAATGGTAGAAGTGCCGTCCTTGTATGCAATGAAATCATTTGCATTCGGAATACCGCTGCCGAAGTCGTTGACAACAAATGCTCTCTTTTTCAGCAGCTTGGACGGAATGGTGTACAGCTTTGCGGTTGCTTCCGGCAGGTTGACAACGCAGTTGATACCATAGCTGGTTGCGTCTACGCCTTCCTTGGCAGTTACCTTCACGCCCAGAGTGTAGTTCTTCAGAGAAGTGGCATCCTTTTCACTGGGATATACGAATACTTCGTCAATGTCCAGATTGATGTCCTTTTCTTCTGTGGTAGTGGTTGTGGTAGTCGTGTCAGTTGTAGTGGTTTCAGTCTGTGCATCTGTGTAAACGCGGATACCGCCGTTGTAGTAAACTACATCAGTGGTCGCAATATCTGTGCCGTTTTCGTCAATGTACTGACGGTTCGGAGCCAGATAGCCGTCGCCGTGTGTACCCTCAAAGTCCCAGTTTACCTTCTGATACTCTGCAAAGTTTACCGGGAACAGATAGTAGCTGTCGCCGTTTTCATCTGTCTGCAGTTCCAGACCGTATTCCTTTGCGATGTCCACTGCGTTTTCTGCAATGGTGCAGTTGATGTCGATCACCTTGTCACCGCTGATCGTGATCGTGCTGGTACTGGAAGTCCACTGGAAATACATCCAACGCTTGGACGGCTCAACGCTCATATCCTGACCGTTTGCCTCATAGCCCTTCAGGTTCTGCGGAGAAGGAGCCAGGTCGCCGCTGACATAAACGTCCCTATAACCATAGTCCTTCTTGTTCTTCGGGTTCTTGTAGATCGTCAGGATCTTGGAAGTAACTTCCGGAACTTCCAGAGCGAAGTTGAAGCCCTGTGCGTCCACATAGTTTTCAACCAGAACGGACAGCGGGATCTTTGCATAGTTGCTTGCAGTCTTGACCTGTGCTTCGTCTACCTTGAAGATGATGCCCTTGCCCTTCGGAGCTTCTGTCGTGGTGGTGCCGATGGACTTGGTAGTGGTTACAACAGTGGTGTCTGCCTTTGTAGCAGTGGTCTGTTTTGCTGTGGTTGTTGCAGCAGATGCAGAAGTTTCTGTAGCCTTGCTGGTTTCAGCAGATGCTTCTGTCGAAGTAGAAGCAGTGGTTTTTGCTGTAGTGTCAGCTGTGGTAACTACAGTTGTAACTGTGGTTTCCTTAGTAGTTTCCTTAGTAGTTTCCTTGGAAGTAACAGTAGTTTCTTCTGTCGTTGCAGAAACGGTGCTTTCTTCTGTGGTTGCAACTGTTTCAGTGGTCACAGTTGTAGAAGTGGTGGTCTGATCCGGATCTTCGTCGAAGCACAGTACGATCTTGTCGATTGTCACATCGCCGAACTTCGGATAATAAACCATGAACTGTACAGTTTCACCAACAGTCTTCGGAATATCATAAGATACGATGACCTGCTTGTTTGCCGGTACAGCCAGATCCTTGAATTCCGTGCTCTGCCATTCTTCACCTTCCGGCAGGCTGTCGTTCCATGTGCCAAACGCACCGCTGGTGTTCTTGTCATTTGTCTTTACGGTGTAGTAAGCAATTGCCTTGTATGCACCCATGGGATCAAATTCAACCTTGGTGTTGCTTGCCTTGCCGTCAGTACCCTTGTCTTCCTCTGCCTTCGGAGTCAGTTCCTTGGTGTACTTTGCGGAAACTGTAGTGGTCGGCTGTGTGGTCACAGTGGTTGCAGCAGTCGTAGTGATCGTTGCATCATCTGTGTAAATCACAACAGAATCTACAGTGAAGTCCTCATAGGTACCGTCGCCCCAGGCACCAAACTTCAGAGAACCATCATATTCCTTCTGAATGGTTGCGTCCACAGTCTTGGTGATGTCCCAGGTGAATTCGCCGGACTTGCCCAGAGTTTTGTTTTCCTGTGTGGTCTGTGTCCAATAATCCGGTGCTTTCTGTGTAGAAGAACCGAACATATAGTTGTATGTGCCGATTTCCTTATCAGAGGAAACGTTGACAACGACCTTCTTGACAACATTGCTGTTGGTGATGCCAAAGTCAGCCCACTTCCAGCCGATCATGCCTTCCTTCGGGTCAGCCTTCTGTGCATCCTTCAGCAGTTCGCTGTAGGTCTTGCCGACAGTGATCTTTTTCACGCCCTTTTCCTCTGCGGTAGTCGCTGTAGTGACAGCAGAGGTTGCAGTGGTTTCGCTGGAAGCAACAGTAGTTTCGCTGGAAGCAACCGTGGTTTCCGCGGTAGTTTCCGCAGTGGTTTCGCTGGTTGTTGTGGTAGTGGTGACTTCATTTGCCAGCTCTACTGTGAAGCTAACTGAAATCACTTCGCCTGCTGCCGGCATATCCCAGCCAGTGGAATCAATTGCCAGCTTGTTGCAGGTGAAATCCCACTCATCAGATGCAGACTGTACAGAAGACGGAGTAAATGTCGTATATTCCTGATTGAGTTCATGAGTCGTTTCACCGATCTTTACAGAATCAATTGTGATCTTCTTATACAGAGATTTACCGCCGTAAAGATCCGGATCCTGAACGCACAGGTCGAAGAAATTGTAGGAACTCAGAGCATCACCCCAGTTGCCTCTTTTTACAGAAACTTCATAAGAGCCGCTCTTATCGATCGTAGCATCAGTTCCAGTTCCTGCCTTATAATTGTTCAGCGACCAGTCGCCATCGCCACTCTGAATGTGCAGAAACGCAATCGGTGCATCATCTGCCGCTGTCGCAGCGAGGGACATCATCGGGGTCACCAATGCACTGGTGAAAATGGTCGTTGCCGCCATTACGCCAGCTGTCAGAGATGAAAGAAACTTTTTCATCTTCATGATTATCATTCTTCCTTTCTTGAATTGATGCGGCGTATTGCCGCTTGGTTGTGTGCAGAGAAGCTTTTGGCATTTCAAAAAAACGAATGCCGCCGCACTGTTTTTCACGTCCCCCTTTCCGCTTTCAAATTGTACAGCCGTGCGATTTGTCCTCTGAAATCCGCCCAGTGCTTTCCTGCACCCTACTTCTCCATATACCAGCATAGCATATTTATCGTTATTTTGCAAGTATTTTTTTTATTTTCCACATATTTTTATACAGCACCAATAAAAGCACACTCTGTTTTTGTGCATTTTTTCTAAATCTCGAATTACCAGTGAAAAACAACTTGCTAATCTGATACGACACGCCGGTGAATTTTGCATTTTTCAAATGTCAATTTCCGGAAGCATTGTGAACGCCGTCACGGGGTGCGGCGGCGATCTCCTGCAAATCCTGTTCCAGCTGACTGTCCAGCATACGGCAGTTGTTCCGGTCATAGAACACACCGGTAACATCCCACAGCATGGGACACATACCTTTGGTATACGCCGCCTGTGCCACCGCGGTGAGGAATGTCCGGACAATTTCTTCCGTCTTGTTCTTGGTGGAACAGCCGTACTCCCCGATGATCACCGGCACGCCGTTATCCAGAAACCGGCTTTTCAGCTTGTCCATGTCGTTTTCCAGAATCCTCTGATCTCTGGGTGAGCCCCATGTGGTCTTGGCTTTTCCCCAGTCGGCATCTTCTTCCAGAATGCAGAACGTAGGCGGCGTATAATAATGTACCGAAACCGCACATCGTCCGGCTTCGTCCTGCGGCATCTGAAAGGCTTCATCACAGGTCAGGTCTACGTCAGTGGCATAACCGGCGATCAGCAGATGCCGCTTGGGGTTGTTTCCCCTGGAACCGCGTACCAGATCCACAAACTGCTGGTTGATGCGGTTGACAATGCCGTATGCCTCCGCCTTGCCGTCATCAGAGCCGCTGTAGCGGTTCCACAGATCGTCAAAACAGCCTTCTTCATTCATAGACTCCAGAATCAGGTGGTCGCCGTAATCTGCAAACCGGTCTGTCACCTGCTCCCAGATACGGGTATATTTTTCCATACAGGTGTCATAGTCCGTGGAAAATCCTGCGATCCAGCCGTTGTCCCAGTGGAGATTCACCACCGCATACATGCCGTTGTCCAGCACATACTGTGCCACCGTTTCCACACGGTCTAACAGTTCCGGTGCAATGGTGTAGTCCTCTGCCATGAGATTCGACCACGCCACAGGAATCCGCACCGAATCAAAACCGGCGGCAGCGTAGCCGGCAATCATATCCTCTGTAATTGTCGGGCTGCCCCATGCAGTTTCGTAGCTGTTTACCCCGCCGCTGCTGTCGATCCAGTCGCCGCAGGCTTCCAGTGTGTTGCCCAGATTGATGCCCAGCCCCATTTCTTCCACGATCTGGCTGGTAGTCATGTCGTCCCGCATTTCAGTGCGGGGGTTGCTGTCGGCTTCCTTCTTGCTGTTCTCCTCTTTAGAGGAATTGCCGCAGCTGCACGACAACACCGCCAGCACCCCTGCCAGCAGCAGAGAAACGACTTTTTTTCCGTTTCGCATGTAACACCTCTTATCCCTTTTTCGGCGGCTTCATGGTGAGGGCGATGCGTTTCCGCTTCAAGTCCACGTCCAGCACCCAGACTTTCACCACCTCGCCGACCTTGACAGCCTCCAGCGGGTGCTTGATGAACCGGTCACAGATCTGGGAGATGTGCACCAGTCCGTCCTCATGAACGCCCACGTCTACGAAACAGCCAAAGTCAATGACATTCCGCACAGTGCCCACCAGTTCCATGCCCGGTTTCAGGTCTTTCAGTTCCATGATGTCCCCACTCCGGAGCAGCGGCGGCGGCAGTTCGTCACGGGGGTCACGCCCCGGCTTTTCCAGTTCCTTGAGAATGTCCCGCACAGTGGGTTCGCCTACGCCTGCCTTTTTCGCAATGGCAGAAATGCCGTGCTGCTTGGCAATGGCACCGATCTCGCTGCGGTCCTGTCCGGCAATGTCTGCCAGCCGGAAACCGCACTCCTGCAAGATCTGCTCTGCTGCCCCGTAGCTTTCCGGATGCACTGCTGTATTGTCCAGCGGGTTCTTGGCTCCGGACACCCGCAGGAATCCGGCACACTGCTCGAATGCCTTCGGGCCCAGTTTTGCCACCTTTTTCAGCTGCTTCCGGTCGGTGAACGCCCCGTTTTCCGTCCGGTATGTCACGATGTTCTTGGCAATGGTCTGGTTGATGCCGGCAATGTGGGACAGCAGAGAAAACGAAGCCGTGTTCAGGTCTACGCCCACATGGTTCACGCAGTCCTCCACCACGCCGTCCAGTGCGGCAGACAGTTCCGCCTTGGGCATGTCATGCTGATACTGTCCCACGCCGATCGCCTGCGGATCGATCTTCACCAGTTCCGCCAGCGGATCCTGTAACCGTCTGGCAATGGAAACGGCACTCCGGAGGGAAACGTCATACTCCGGAAATTCCTCCGCCGCCAGCTTGGACGCAGAATATACCGAAGCCCCTGCCTCGGAAACCACCATGTACGCCGCGGAATAAGGCAGTTCCTTCAGCAGTTCCGCCACGACCGCTTCCGACTCTCTGGAAGCCGTGCCATTGCCGATTGCCACCGCGGTCACGTGGTGCTTCCGCAGCATCTTTCGGATCACGTCCTTTTCCCGTTCCAGCGAAGCCCCCTTGCTGACGGTGATATGTGCCACGCCGGTGTCCAGTACCTTGCCGGTTTCGTCCACCACTGCCAGCTTGCAGCCAGTACGATAGCCGGGGTCTACGCCCAGAACGATGCGGTTTTTCAGCGGTGCCGCCATGAGCAGCTGCCGCAGATTGGACGAGAACACGCCGATTGCCGCCGTTGCCGCCTGCTCTGTCAGAGCCTTGCGGGTTTCCCGTTCCACCGCCGGAAACAGCAGCCGCTGGAATGCATCTTCTGCGGCAGTCTGCACCAGTTTGCCGCAGGGGCTCTGGTTCTTCACGAACTTCTGAATCAGCAGCGAAGCCCCGTGTCCTTCCGGCAGCGTAACTGCCACTTTCAGAGCACCCTCCCGTTCGCCGCGGTCAATGGCAAGGATCCGGTGCCCCACAATGCGTTTCACCGGCTCTGCATAGTCGTAGTAGTTCTGGTACGGCGTATCCGCATCTTTCTCTGTGGCACGGGACTGTATCGTTCCGGCAGACATCACCAGCCGACGCATCTGCTTTCGCAGGTCGGCATCATTTGCCATTTCCTCCGCCAGAATGTCCATTGCCCCCTGCAATGCCGCTTCAGTGTCCGGCACTTCCTCCTGCAAAAAAGCTTCTGCCTCCTGAGCCGGATTCGTCCGGGGATTCTGTGCCATGAGGATTCGTGCCAGCGGTTCCAGTCCGCGGGCAATCGCCATAGATGCCCGTGTTTTCCGCTTGGGACGATAGGGCAGGTACAAGTCCTCGGTTTCCACCAGTGTTTCTGCACCGCGGATCTTTTCTTCCAGTTCCGGTGTCAGCTTGCCCTGTGCTTCAATCGCCGTGCAGATTTCTTCTTTCCGCTGTTCCAGCTTCCGCAGGTATTGCAGCCGGTTGTCAATGGCACGAAGCACCTGATCGTCCAGCGAGCCGGTACGCTCTTTCCGGTACCGTGCAATAAACGGGATCGTCTTGCCGTCGTCCAGCAAGGCAATGGTATTGTCGATCTGTTCCTGCCGCAGTTGAAATTCGGCAGCCAGTTTCTGTGGAATATTCAAATAGAGTTCCTCCGTTTCTGTGATTTCAATCGGACTGTTATAATAGTATAACAAACTTTTGGAGAAATTGCAAGGGACAGTTTGTACAAAACCATGCCGCCGCACAAAAAGCAGAAAAACCGGCTCCTGCACGGTACAGGAACCGGTTTTAATTCATATCTGAACGTACAAAACCAACAATTCTGTTTTACTTCTGCTTCATCTCCGCAGAAACTGCTTCAAACTCGTCTACGATCTCCTGTTCCGGAGCCTTGGTCAGCAGCGAAACCACAACAATCGCGATCAGTGCACACAGGAATGCCGGCAGCAGCTCATAAATGGCAAACATGCCGCCCAGCTTACTGATGGCAAATTTCCATACGAAAATCATCACACCGCCGGTAATCAGCCCCGCCAGTGCACCATACTTGTTGGAACGCTTCCAGAACAGCGAGGTCAGCATTACCGGTCCGAAAGTCGCACCGAAACCTGCCCATGCAAAGGAAACCACACGGAATACAGAACTGTTCTGGTCCCAAGCCAGCACAATGCCCAGCACAGCAATAATCAGCAGGACGGCACGTGCTGCGATCATGGACTGCTTTTCCGACAGCTTAATATGGAACACGCCTTTCAGCAGGTTTTCCGACATACTGGACGAAGCCGCCAGCAGCTGCGAGTCGGAAGTAGACATGGTGCACGCCAGAATGCCTGCGAAGATCAGTCCGGCGATCAGGGCAGCTCCCACGCTGTGTTTGCTCAATACCGTTGCCATTTCCAGCACAATGGTTTCCGCCTTGGAAGAGGTTTCAAGCGGAGCAACCGTGCCGTTTACCGTCAGGGCGTTGCCGATGATACCAATGAATACTGCCACGCCCATTGCCAGCACTACCCAGACAGAAGCAATGCGGCGGGAGATCTTGACCTTGTTCTTGTCATCGATCGCCATGAACCGCAGGAGAATATGCGGCATGCCAAAGTAACCCAGTCCCCACGCCAGCGTGGAAATGATGCTCAGTCCGCCGAACGAAACGGCTTCGCCCTCTGCGGTGCGGGTGCTGGTAAAGCTAAGGTAATTTTCAATACCCTTGGCATTTTCCAATACGTTGTCCAGTCCGCCGGCAGTATGTACGCCATAGATCACCAGCACCACCAGAGCCGAAGTCATAACGATGCTCTGGATCAGGTCGGTAAAGCTTGCCGCCAGAAAGCCGCCCAGACAGGTGTAGGAAATGATGATGACCGCACTGATGATCATTGCCATGTGATAGTTCCAGCCGAACAGCTGATTGAACAGCTTGCCGCAGGCGGAGAAACCCGAAGCGGTATACGGCACGAAAAATATCAGAATGATGACTGCCGCAATGCCCATCAGCACGTGCTTATCGTCCCGATACCGGTTGGAAAAGAAGTCAGGAATGGTAATGGAGTTCCGGCAACGCTGAGAATACACGCGGAGGCGTTTCGCCACCAGCAGCCAGTTCAGATAGGTGCCGATCGCCAGACCAATGGCAGTCCAGCCTACCTCTGCACAACCGTTCAGATACGCCAGCCCCGGAAGACCCATGAGCAGATAGCTGCTCATGTCCGAAGCCTCTGCACTCATGGCAGAAACCACCGGTCCGAGCCGCCGGCCGCCCAGATAAAAATCGCCGACGCTGCTGTTCTTTTTGGAATACACAGCACCGATCACGACCATCATGCCCATATAGACAAGAATGGCAATCAGAATACATACTACGGATTTTGTCACAAATCATATCTCCTTTCAATTTGGCGTAAGAGCCTGTTCAGGCAATACCGCACAAAGATTGTGCGACAGATGCGTCGTCAAATTTTTCGTCAGATGAAACAAAAAGCGGAGTGAATACTTGATGTATTCACGAGCATTTTTGTGAAATATGAGAGTCTGTTTCGTATCTGACGTATGCAGATTGCGTCGTCAGATTTTTTGAGAGATGAAGGGAAAAACGGAGAAAATCCTTTGTGGATTTTCGAGTATTTTCCCGAAATATCTCGGAAAATATGCACGCAAGATGCGTGCGGGAAGATACGAAACAGGCTCTGAAGGAAAATTTGCAAGCAGATGGCGTGCAAAGTCGCCAGACGCTCTTTGTGCGGTATTGACTTCAGTATCTTTTTCCACACGTCTTTTCGGCAGAACTACGTCAAAAGTCCTTGCCATACGACAAGGCTCTAATGCACAATTAAAACAATTGTACCATAAATTTTCCAGACTTGCAAGCTGGTTTCCACTTTTTTATATTGATAAATTGTAAAAGTGAAAAGGCTATACCGCGTAAATCCGGCAGGCAGTACTGTATTTGCAAAAGTGCAGTCAAAAAATGCGGAAAATGGAAAATGACAGGAGATTTCTCTGAAACCGGTAGGATTATATACGATTGTTGTAATTTTTTTTGCAATAGTACTTGCCACAACGCAAAAAAAATGCTATAATAGGATTGCAAAGCACGCGTGAAACAAAGCAGAAGAATTCCCTTTTCCTTGTTGCCGTGTGCAGAACATTTCTGCCGGAATCACTTCGGGCAAAGAAAGGAAAACGTCTGCCGCCTGAGGGCAGGCGAGTGAATATACATGCGTGCAACTACTGCTTCTGCGGAAACGACTTCTGCCGGTTCGATCTGGCGGAAACGCTTCCTTTCCCTGATCAGCGTCGGGTATCTGGCTCTGATGTGCTGGTTTTCTTATCTGGCGATCTTTTACGAATTTTCCGTCACCAACTCCGTGTTGTTTTGTCTGACCCTCTGTGTGGTATCTTTTGCGGCACTCAGTGCCATGCTGTACAGCCGGTTTCAGATCCTGACACGCCTGACGGGGATCCTGCTGCTGCCGGCGATATTGCCCCAGATTTTGCTTTGTTTCGGGCAATGGGAACTGATCCTGCCAATTGCAGTGACTTCCCTGATCATCTTTTTCCTGTCCGGTGCAGGGGAAACTGCCAAGACCGTATTCGGTGTCATATACCTGTTGCTGTATATTCTGGGGTCACTGGCATTTTTCATGCTCATGTCTTTTTTCACGCCGAGTACACAGCAGACTGTGCTGGAAAACGGCACTTCTCCCTCCGGAGCATACCGGTATGAGATCATTCAGACGGACGACAGCTCCGGCGGTAATGTGGCAGTACACGTAGAGCCAAATGATCGGGACATTCACCTGCCGTTCCTGACATTTATCTCCAACGGCTATGACCGTACCGTTTATGAAGAACGCCCCGTTCCCTCTGAAGTCGGCAGTGCAGAGTGGACGACAGCTTCCCGTGCAGACATCACTGCACAGCTGCTGGAGATCTCCAATGATGTAACACTGGATCTGACCAAGGCACAGAAGTCCGTGGTCGGTATTCCGGCAGATACGGAAACCGTCTATCTGAAAGACCTGACCGATGCACAGCTGGAGCAGCTGGGTGTGCCGGCAGAAAATGACGTTCTGACGTTCTCCGGAAAGGTCTGCTTCCGGTCTTATATTGCCGTGCTGGAGGATTATTTCGCAAAGGACAACCGCGAAATTTCATTATTCAATTAAGTTGCGCAAAGCGGAATCCGCTTTCCATATACCACACCTTATTATTAATCAGGAGGAACTACTGATGAGTGAATTTTTCAACAACATTCCGAAGATTGCTTATGAAGGCAAGGATTCCAAAAATCCGCTGGCATTCAAGTTTTATAATCCGGACGAGGTTATCGCCGGCAAGACCATGCGGGAACAGCTGAAGTTCGCACTGTCCTGGTGGCACACTATGGGCGGCGACGGCACAGATATGTTCGGCTGCGGCACCACCAACAAGACATGGGGCTGTGATGATGTCACTGCACGTGCAAAAGCAAAGGTAGAAGCTGCTTTCGAGATCATGGACAAGCTGAGCATTGACTACTACTGCTTCCACGACAGAGATCTCTCTCCGGAATACGGCAGTCTGGGCGAAACCAACGAAAAGCTGAGAGCCATCGTTGACCTGTGCAAGGAAAAGCAGGACGCTACCGGCAAGAAGCTGCTGTGGGGCACCGCAAAGTGCTTCGATCACCCGCGTTATATGCACGGTGCAGGCACTTCTCCCAGTGCGGACGTTTTCGCATATGCTGCTGCACAGATCAAGAGTGCCATTGATGCCACTGTAAAGCTGGGCGGTCAGGGCTATGTATTCTGGGGCGGCCGTGAGGGCTATGAAACCCTGCTGAACACCAACATGGGTCTGGAACTGGACAACATGGCTCGCCTGATGCATCTGGCTGTAGACTATGCAAGAAGCATTGGCTTCACCGGCGACTTCTATGTAGAACCGAAGCCGAAGGAACCCACCAAGCACCAGTACGACTTCGACTCTGCAACCGTTATCGGCTTCTTACAGAAGTACGGTCTGGACAAGGACTTCAAGCTGAACATTGAAGCAAACCACGCAACACTGGCACAGCACACCTTCCAGCACGAACTGCGTGTGGCAAGAACCAACGGCATGTTCGGTTCCATCGATGCCAATCAGGGCGACCCGCTGCTGGGCTGGGATACCGACCAGTTCCCGACCAACGTCTATGATGCAGCACTGTGCATGTACGAAGTACTGAAGGCAGGCGGCTTCACCAACGGCGGTCTGAACTTCGACGCCAAGGCAAGACGCGGCTCCTTCGAACTGGAGGACATCTTCCACAGCTACATTGCAGGTATGGATACCTTTGCACTGGGTCTGCGTATCGCGGACAAGCTGATCACCGACGGCAGAATCGACAAGTTCGTAGAAGATCGCTATGCAAGCTGGAATACCGGCATCGGTGCAGACATCATCTCCGGCAAGGCAACCATGGCAGATCTGGAAAAGTACGCTCTGGAAAAGGGCGAAGTGACCGCTTCTCTGACCAGCGGCCGTCAGGAAATGCTGGAAGCAATCATGAACGAGATCATGTTCAGCCTGTAATTCCACAAATATATCGAGGCAGCATCGCTGCTGAAACGAAACAAAAGCACATTGACGGCATCAGGCATAGTCAATGTGCTTTTTTGACAGGAGGGTAATTCTGAATGGAAATCCAAAACGGCAGACCCGCAGACGAAAGCGGCAGACTGCCAAAAGAGATCGCCGTATACGACTTACTGGAACGGCTCGACATTCCCTTTGCACGGGCTGACCATGCGGCAGCCTTTACCATGGAAGCCTGCGAAAGTATTTCTGCGGCACTGCAAACGCCTGTCTGCAAGAATTTGTTTCTCTGCAACCGGCAGAAAACGAACTTCTATCTGCTGCTCATGCCCGCCGACAAGCCGTTTCGCACCAAGGAGATCACCAGCCAGCTGGGCTGTGCCAGACTTTCCTTTGCATCAGAAGATGCCATGGAACAGCTGCTGCAACTGACTCCCGGCTCTGCCACGATCTTCGGGCTGATGCATGACACCGAAAACCGCGTTCAGCTTCTCGTAGACCGCGACCTGTTGGAGGAAGCCACTTTCGGCTGTCACCCCTGCATAAATACTTCTACGATCCGCATGCAGACCGGCGACGTCTTTGACAAGCTGACAACTGCCCTGCATCACCCCTACACCATTGTAACACTCAAAGGAGAATAACGGTTATGGCAAAAGAAAAAGTCATCAAAACCAATGCGATCCGCATGCTGGACAAGGCGAAAGTCCCCTATGTACACCGCAGCTGGGAACAGGCAACCGGACAGCACACCGGCGTAGAACTGGCGGCGGCACTGGGACAGAATCCGGAACAGGTATTCAAAACGCTGGTCACCGTGGCAAAGTCCGGCGAACACTACGTTTTTCTGGTGCCGGTGGCGGAAGAACTGGACTTGAAAAAGGCGGCTGCCGCAGTGGGAGAAAAGGCGATCTCCATGTGCAAATCCAAGGATCTGCTTGCCCTGACCGGATACATTCACGGCGGCTGTTCCCCTATCGGCATGAAAAAACTGTTCCGCACTACCATTCATGAGTCCGCACAGAATTTCCCCACGATCTTGTGCAGTGCCGGCAAGATCGGACACCAGCTGGAACTGTCACTGGACAGTTTGCAGCAGGTCGTGCCCTTTCAGCTGGCGGACATCATCGCGGAGAAAGCACAATGAGATACTGCTGTACCGTGTTCCAGCGGGTGGGAACCTGCTATCACGAATTCCGGAAGGGCAGCTTCCGGCAAGGCTCCAGCCACTGGAGTTCCGATTCTCTTTTGCTGCACGACAACATTCTACAGCGTTCCGGTTTCGGAAAAATCTTGCAGGAAACACTGCCCGCGTATAATCAGTACGGCATCACCGTTGTCAACTGGACACAGTGGCAGTGCATCTTGCAGCATGCCCTGGCACAGGGCGGCGGTGCGGAGCTGGTCGCACTAGAAGTGAATGAATGGGCAGAGGATACGTTTCGGGATCACGCGGTGTTTACAATTTTGGGGATTTGAGAGGGGAAACCGATCATGCAATACAAAAAGACCACAGCCATTCTGCTTGCCGTTCTGGCGGCGGCATTTTACGCGGTAAACGTTCCGGTTTCGAAGCTGCTGCTGAAGGAAATCAGCCCTACATTTCTGGCATCACTGCTGTATTTCGGTGCCGGCATCGGCATCGGACTGCTGTACTGCATCAACCCCAAAAGCCACCGCGGCGAGAAAAAACTGACACGCAAAGACCTGCCCTATACCCTCGGCATGATCTTTCTGGATATTGCCGCACCGATTCTGCTGATGCTGGGGCTGAAAAGTGCATCTTCCGCCAATGCCTCTCTGCTGGGAAACTTTGAAATCGCTGCCACTACGCTGATCGCCCTGCTGCTCTTTCGGGAAAAAGTTTCCAAGCGGCTGTGGGCTGCCATTCTGCTGATCACTCTGTCCAGCGGCATTTTGTCTTTCGAGGATATGTCCAGCCTGCACTTTTCCAGAGGCTCCCTGCTGGTGCTGGCGGCGGCAGCCTGCTGGGGACTGGAGAACAACTGCACCCGCAATATTTCCGACAAAAGTACTTTCGAGATCGTCTTTCTCAAGGGCATCTTTTCCGGACTGGGTTCGTTTCTCATTGCTCTGTGCATCGGCGAGCCGTTCCCCGGACTGCACGCTGCTGCTGCGGCACTGCTTCTGGGATTTGTTGCCTACGGGCTGAGCATTTTCTGCTACGTCCGTTCCCAGAACACCCTCGGAGCCGCCAAGACCAGTGCCTACTATGCCATCGCCCCCTTTATCGGCACGGCTCTTTCCTGCATCATCTGGCACGATGCCCTGACAGTACAGTATTTTCTGGCACTGGCGGTAATGCTGCTGGGTTCCGTTCTGGTGGTTCTGGACACGCTGCAAATGGAACACACCCATTCCCACACTCACACGTTCACACACACCCACGACGGCGTGACACACACTCACACCATTACCCACAGCCACCCGCACCTTCACGGCATGCACGGGGAAAGTCACCAGCACCGCCACACCATGCACACGCTGCTGCGTTCACACAACTCATTGCAGCACCGGTAACACCTGTTCGTCTTTTTCCCGCAGCAGCCAGAACACCAGCCCGTACAGCCCCAGAGCGATTCCCAAAAACAGCACGATTCCCTGCGGCGTTTCCCGCAAAGTCGGGCAGAACCATTCCGGCAGAGAAGCTGCCGTAAACGAAAATCCCGCGGCAAACACCGGCTTTCCGATAAGCTTTCCGAATCGGAACCGGAGGTTTGCCGTTTTTACTGCCATACGCAGACGATTGCAGTTTCCGAACACGTTGCTGGTATAGTACGATGCCACAATGCCGTAAAATCCGAACAGCGGAATGCAGACCAGCACCACACAGATGCGGATCACGTACTCCGCCAGATAGTTCAAGGAAGAAAAATTCTGCCTGCCCATGCCTTTAATCAGTGCTTCCAGCACGATTTCCAGATAGATAAACGGCACCACCGGTGCCAGAATCCGAATCATCTTCCCCGACAGTTCTCCGCCGTCCATGCACCGCCCGATCACGCCGCCGAATTTCAGCAGGACTGCACTGATCAGCACCGCAAAAATCAGTGTCAGTGCGATCACCTGTTCCGTCAGCCGACAGACACGTTCCCGATTGCCGGCGGCATTGGCACGGGCGACTTCCGGAATCAGGATTCCGGACAGGGCACAGAGAATGGTGGACGGAAAAAACAGCACCGGAATCACAATGCCCTCAAAAGTGCCGAACTGCCGGAGGGCATTGCTGGCACTGTCCCCGAACTGCCGCAGTGTCACGGGAATCAGGGCATCATTGGCAGTGCTGAGTCCGGCAGTCAGACAGCCGCCCACTGCCACAGGAACTGCCAGCCGGATATACCGCCACAGGGACAGGCTGCACGTTCCGCCGCAGGGTTCCCGCTTCTGAAAGTACAGCACTGTCAGCGTGACCGCCGTAAACAGTGTGCCGCACGCCATGCTGCACACCAGATCCGTGCAGACCTGTTCCGGTCTGGTGTCCCCACGCCACAGGAGCAGTCCGGTGAGGATTCCCGCACGGAGCAGAAATTCCGCCACATCGCAGGCGGCTGTCACTGTCACGCGGCACACTGCATTGAAGTAGCCTTTCAAGCAGGCACTCAGACTGCCCAGCGGCAGAAGCAGTGCCATGAGCCGCACCGCATGTGCCATGGAATCGCTCTGCAAAAACTGCTGACTTAGAGGTTGGGCAAATATGCAGACTCCTGCTGTCACCGGCAGGGACAGCATCATGCAAAAGCTGATACCATGCCGCAGGACACGTGCCGGACAGCCGCAGGGCTTTCCCAGTTCCTCGGACACAAAACGGCTGGCACAGAGCATAGCATTTCCGCCGGCGATCATTGCGGCAAGGTTGAAAAAAGAACCTGCCAGTGCCAGCGTTCCCACCGTTGCCGCCCCCACACGCCGCGTCATCCACGCGTTGAACCACAACGCCAGACACTCCAGAAAAAATTGTATCACGGTCATCTGAATGGTATCCCGAATTACACTGCGTTTTCGCATCTGTATGCCTCCTTCAAGGCAACACCGCACAAAGCATGTGCGTAAGATGCCCTAAGGAAACATATGCACCGGACAAAAAGAACATGCCCCGCACGGATTGGTTTCCCGTGCGGGGCATGCGTTTTTTTATTTGTACGCTAGAATCAATGCTTACACAAATCTGCTCACTCACTGCTGTACCCCAGCCAGAAACTGCTGCAACTCCTCCAGAAACATTTTCCCGTACTTCTGTGCCTTGATGACACCCACACCGGAAACCTGCCGCATCTCGCTGAGGTCCTGGGGCTTTTTCCGGCACATGTCCCGCAGCGTGGCATCGGAAAAGATGAAATACGGCGGTATCCCCTCGTGCTTTGCCTGTGCCGCCCGCAGCTGCCGCAGCTTCTGGAACAGGTCGTTGTCCGCCGCGGACAGCGTAGGATCTTTTGTTCCCACCGGAGCCGCCAGCTTCTCCCGCACCACCGGCACACGCCGCATGACCGTTTTCTGGTCGCGAATGATCTCCACCGAGCCGGCAGTCAGCACCAATTCCTGATACTCCTGAAACTGCCGCAATGCCAGATCTTCCCGCTGGATCAGTTCATCGATCAGCTGCATCACTTCCCGCCGCGACAGCTTTTCGATAATGCCGTAGGTGGAAAGCTGATCCAGCCGCATGCGGAGAAGCGATTCCTTTTTGCTGCCCATCAGCACATCGGCAGTCATGGTGCGGCTCAGGTGATAGCCGCCTTTCTGGGCACGATACACGCAGGAGATGATCTTTTTCGCCGCCATGGTGGCATCTTCTTCCCGATAATTGGTCAGACAGCAGGAACAATTCCCGCAGCTGTCCGGTGAATGGTCGCCGAAATATTGCAGCATGCGGTGCCGCAGACAGGTGGTAGAGGTGGCATAGAACGTCATCTGTTTCAGCCGTTCCTTTCCCTGCTCCAGCAGGAACTGCCGTGTTTCCTCGTCATCCACCTCTGTGGTTTCCCGACTGCGTTGCAGCAGGAAATCGTTGGTACGGACATCTTTTCCGCTGTACAGCAGAATGCACTGTGCCGGTGAGCCGTCCCGTCCGGCACGACCTGCCTCCTGATAGTAGCTCTCCAGATCCATGGGCATGTTATAGTGAATGACAAACGACACGTTGGACTTGTCAATACCCATGCCGAACGCGTTCGTCGCCACCATGATCGGCTGGCGGTCGTACAGGAAATCGTCCTGATTCTGTGCCCGTTCCGTGTCGGACAGACCTGCGTGATACCGCGTGGCTGGAAAGCCGTTTTCCCGCAGAGCATCACAGACTTCCTCCACCGCTTTTCGGGTGGAGCAGTACACAATGCCGCTTTTGCCGTCGTTTTCCCGCAGCAGCTGAAACAGTTCCCGCGTCTTATTATTGGGACGGCGTACCCCGAAAAACAGGTTTTTCCGGTCGAATCCGGTATGTATGATTTCCGGCTCCTGCAATTTCAGAATCCGTGCAATATCCGCCTCTACCTGCTTTGTTGCCGTAGCGGTAAAGGCGGTACAGATCGGACGTGCCGGCAGCTGTTCCATAAACACCGGAATATCCAGATAACTCTGCCGGAAATCCTGTCCCCACTGGGAAACGCAATGTGCCTCATCAACGGCGATCATGCTCACCGGCACCTGCTGTGTCAGACGGAAAAAGCTGTCCGTCATCAGCCGTTCCGGTGCAACGTACAGAATCCGGCACTGCCCCTGCTGTACCATTTGCACCGTGTGATAGAATTCTTCCTGCGTAATGCTGCTGTTCACATACGCCGCAGGGATACCCACCTGCCGGAGAGCCTCCACCTGATCTTTCATCAGCGAGATCAGCGGAGAAATGACAATGGTCACCCCGCGGAGCAGCAGGGCAGAGATCTGATAGCAGACCGACTTGCCGGCTCCGGTAGGCATGACTGCCAGCACGTCCCGTCCGGACAAGATCGCATCGATTGCCTGCTTCTGTCCGGTGCGGAATGACGCATGCCCAAAATATTGCTGTAACAGCTTTTCCGGCTGGTTCATGTTTCCTGACCGTCCTCTCCCTCTGCCAGCAGATCTTTCTGCCAGCGTTTCAATTCTTCCCGTGCAGTTTCCAGCAGCAGCACGCTGGGATTTTCACCGCCCATGATGCGGGCGATCTCATGGACACGTCCCTCCGGTTCCAGTACCATGACATGGGTTTCCGTCCGCGTGCCCTCGGTCTGCTTCTCGATCATGAGGTGCTGATCTGCCATTACGGCAATCTGGGACAGATGCGTCACACAGAGCACCTGCCGCAGCTGTCCCACTTCCCGCAGCTTCATGCCGATTTTCTGGGCAGCCTTGCCGCTGACACCGGTGTCGATCTCGTCGAAGATCAGCGTGGGAATGCTGTCCCGATCGGCAATGACACACTTCAGAGCCAGCATGATGCGGGACAGTTCACCGCCGGAAGCGATTCTCGCCAGCGGACGGGGTTCTTCCCCGCGGTTGGCAGAAATCAGAAATTCCAGACTGTCCATGCCGTGAATGGTCAGCTTGCCGGTGGTATGTTTCCCCACCAGGATCACGTTGGGCATATTCAGAAATGCCAGCTGTTCCGTCACGGCAGTGATAAAGCGTTCCAGCGTCTGGGCACGGTATTCCGACAGAGCCTTCGCCTGTGCGGAAACCGTTTCCAGCAGCTGTGCCTTCTGCTCCCGCAGGGCAACGATCTCTGCGGTGTCGCCCTGCATCTGTGCCAGTTCTTCCTCTGCACGGTCACGGCGTTCCACCAGTTCGTCACCGGTACACTGATACT
The DNA here is from genome assembly GCF_003438725.1 of Ruminococcus sp. OM06-36AC. Classification (NCBI taxonomy): domain Bacteria; kingdom Bacillati; phylum Bacillota; class Clostridia; order Eubacteriales; family Oscillospiraceae; genus Ruminococcus; species Ruminococcus sp. OM06-36AC. The sequence continues at coordinate 157,880 of NZ_QSTT01000004.1, read as the reverse complement.
CCCGACTTAGCCGCCGGATCTCCAGCATACGCTTCTGCACCATCGCATACCGCTGGGGGTCTAAGTCCATGCCGTCCCGCAGACTGCGGCACTCCGAAGCAATGTCTGCCAGTTCAATGCCTGCCGCCGCCAGCCGTTCTCCCAGCACGGCAAACTCCGCCCGCATGTCGGAAAACGGCGACAGTTCTTCTGCCGCCGCCTCTGTCAGCAGTACCGCGGAACCGTCGGCATCTTCGCCGTCGATCGCCTCCGCTGCCGCCTGCAACGCCGCGGCAATGCTCTCGGCGTGCTGCAGCAGGTTCAGTTCTTCTTCCAGTGCCTCTTCTTCGCCCTGTTCCAGTCCCAGTTCGTCCACTTCTGCCACCAGTGCTTTCAGCTGCTGCCGGCGGTGTGCCTTGTCCTGTTCCTGTTTTGCCAGATGATTCAGCCGCTTCGCCGTCTGCTGTAACTGCCGGAATGTGTCCTGATACTGGTGCAGCAATGTGTCATCTCCGCCGAAAGCGTCCAGAATCTGCAAGTGGCACTCCGGTGCCAGCAGCACCTGATTGTCGTGCTGCCCGTGAATGTTGATGAGAGCGTCACCGATCTCCCGCAGCACCGAAACTGTTGTGGTATGGCCGTTCACCCGTGCCGCACTGCCGCCGTCTGCGGCGATCTCTCTGGTGAGCAGCAGTTCATCGTCGGTGTGGGAAATGGAAAGTGCGTCCAGTCTGGCACAGACCAGCGGATCCAGATGCGTGAAAAGTGCCGTCACCACTGCCTTTTTGCAGCCTGTCCGCACAATATCCCGCGTGACACGCTGTCCCAGAACCGCATGGATCCCGTGCAGCAGAATCGATTTTCCGGCACCGGTTTCACCGGTAAACACATTCAGATGCGGTGAAAAGGGAATCCGTGCATGGGCGATCACCGCCAGATTCTCGATCTCCAGTTCAGCTAGCATTAAAACCCTCCTGTTTCCATCAGCTTTGCGAAGCTGCCGGCAAATTCTTTTGCCTGTATTTCTGTCCGCAGCAATACAAAAATGGTATCATCTCCGGCAATGGTTCCCACCACATCTTCCCGATGCATGGCATCTAACGCCGCCGCCACTGCCTGTGCCGTGCCGGTACGGCAGTGGATCACTGCCACATTTCCGGCAAAGTCGGTACGCAGGGCGGCGTTCTGCAAAATACCGCCGTTGACTTCCTGCCGCACCGGTGCTGTATAGCATGCCCTGCCGCTGCCACGCCGTTCCTTAGTCAGCTTCAGTTCCCGAATATCTCTGGAAAGCGTTGCCTGCGTCACCGCAAACCCGTGTTCCTCCATGCGTTCCCGCAGCACTTCCTGCGTGGGGATCTCCTCTGCTGCAATGAGCGAAAGAATGGTATCCTGCCGCTTTTTCTTCATGTGTTCCTCACGTCCTTCCCGCTTTCAAAGACTGCATCATCTTCCGGCTCAGCGAATCAAAAAAGGTATTGCCGCTAAGATCCAGTATTTCCAGCGTCTGGTCAGAGCCGGAAATTTCCATGACTCGTCCCTCCGGAAACGGCTCCGGTTTTTCGCCGTCTGCACAGAAATAGGCATCATATTCCTCCCGCACCCGCAGGCTCACCTGCAAATCGTTGTGGGGAGAAAACAGGATCGGTCTGGCAGAAAGCGAGTGGGGACAGATCAGGTTCATCTCAATGCAGGAAAATTCCGGTTCGATAATGGGACCTCCGGCGGAGAGGGCGTAGGCAGTCGAACCGGTAGGCGTGCTAAAGATCACGCCGTCTGCCCGATATTCGCCCAGCACCACGTTGTTGCGGGAAACGGTAAACTCAATGACACGGGAAAAGTTGCGGGAGATCACGATGTCATTCAACGCCGTCAGTTCCCGCAGGCAGGTGCCGGTTTTGTCCAGCACCTTGCCACGCAGCAGCATGCGTTTGGAAACCCGATAGTCCCCCGTTTGCAGCCGTGCAATTTCACCGATCTGATCCGGCTCCATAGATGCCAGAAAGCCCAGCCGTCCAGTGTTGATGCCCAGCAGCTTTGCCTTTGTGCCCACCACGTGACGGGCACAGTGCAGAATGGTGCCGTCCCCGCCGATCGCCACTGCCACGTCTGCGTCCTGCACTGCCTCCAGAAACGGAGCGTAACAGATAAAGGACATATCCCCCAGCAGTCCCAGACAGCGGGGATCTGCCCAGACTTCCATGCCGTTCCGGTGCAGTGCCAGACAGACCTTTCGGGCAACTTCCGGTGCGTTGCCTTTTTGCAGATGATGAAATAACACAACTTTCATTTCGTCTTCTCCTTCTTTGCCTGTGCGAATGCCTGCTGTACCACTGCGGCAATTTCCGGCAGATACGCCGCTTCGCCGCCTTTTTGTACAACGGCGAGATACTCAATATTGCCGGAGCCGCCCTGAATGGGCGAAGGGCACAGCAGCTGTACAGTCAGCCCCTGTGCGGAAAACAGCTGCAAGATGTTGTTCAGCACCTGCATGTGCACGCGGGAGGACTGCACCAGTCCGTTTTTCCCGATGTTCTCCCGTCCCGCTTCAAACTGGGGCTTGATGAGCACCACGCCCTGTGCCCCTGTCCGCAGCAGCGGCAGCACGTAGGGCAGTACATGGTGCAGCGAGATGAAAGACACATCCGCCGAGAAGAAATCCGCCGGCTGTTTCAGCTGTTCCGGTGCAATGCTGCGAACGTCTGTTCCCTCCCAGTTTACCACGCGGGGATCCTCCCGCAGGGACTGCACCAGCTGTCCGTGTCCCACGTCAATGGCGTATACCTTTGCGGCTCCGTGCTGGAGCATGCAGTCGGTAAAACCGCCGGTAGATGCTCCGATGTCCAGACAGACCATTCCCTCCAGAGAGAGCCGCATCTGCTGTACCGCATGTTCCAGTTTCAGACCGCCCCGTCCCACAAAGGGAATGTCACTGCCCTCCATGGCGATCCGGTCGGTTTCCGAAACGGCAAACGCCGGCTTGGTACAGACCTTGCCGTTCACAGAGATCTGCCCGTTCTGAATCAGCGTTTTGGCACGCTGGCGGCTGGGCACCATACCCTGCTGTACCATTACCGCATCAAGCCTTGCCATGTTTTGCCTCCTGCTGCATATCCTGATAAATGGCATGCTCCGACAGCCCCATAGTTTCCATTTGAGAATCCGTAGAAGCCTGCGGCAGATATGCCTTGGGTGCTACCCGCCGGTAAGTGCCGCGGAAGCCGCGTTCCAGCAGCAGATCTCCCAGCAGCTGAGAGATCCCGCCGTAATAGTATGCCTCCTCCAAAAATACCACATGGGCATAGGACATGGCAATTTCCACCACGCCCTCTGCCAGCGGGAAAATGCGTGTCAGCTTCAGCAGGTCACAGAACACGCCTTCCTCCGCCATGCGGCGGCTGGCACGGTACAGATGATCGTACACCCTGCCGTAGGAAATATACAGGGTATCTGTTTTTCTGCCGGAAACGTGAGTGTATTCGGTGTTCAGGGCAGTCTTGTCAAAGGAAACCTTTTCGCTGCCTCTGGGATACCGGATGCATGCCAGCCCCTTATCCCGATAGAGTGCCCGCCGCAGACAGAGCCGCATCTCCTCGTAGCATGCCGGTGCATAAATCACCGTATTGGGCACCGTGCAGAGGAACGACACATCGTACAGTCCGTGATGGGTTTCGCCGTCCTCGCCGACAACGCCGGCACGGTCGATCCCCAGCACCACATGCATGCCGCCAATGGCAACATCGTGCATCAGCTGGTCATAGGCTCTCTGCAAAAAGGAAGAATACACCGCAAATACCGGCAGTTCTCCCATAGAAGCCAGTGCCGCGGAAAATGTCACGGCGTGCTGTTCGGCAATGCCCACATCATAGTACCGGTTCGGGAACTCCCGTGCAAAATGGTGCAGTCCTGTGCCCCCGCCCATTGCTGCCGTTACGGCACAAATGCGGGGGTCGTGTTTCGCCAGCTGCACCAGCTCTTTGCCGAACATCTCCGAATAGGAATCCGCGGCGGAAACCTCCGGATTGCCGGTTTCAATGTCAAACTTGGAGATTCCATGATACTCCGACGGCTTTGCCTCTGCCGGTGCGTAGCCCTTGCCCTTGACGGTATGTACATGGATAAACACCGGACGGTGATATTCCTTTGCCGCCAGCAGCACTTCTTCCAGTTCCACCAGATTGTGGCCGTCCACCGGTCCCAGATAGACGAAGCCGAAATCCTCGAAGATCGTTGCCGACTGCAACAATACGTCCCGTACAACGCTCTTGGAATTCTTGATGACTTTCGCCACAGACGGACCGATCACCGCGGTGCGGTTCAGGCGGCGTTCCACCGCCTTTTTGGTGCGGACGTATCCTTCACTGCTCCGCATGGAGGACAGGTAGCGTGCCAGTGCCCCCACGTTTTTGGAAATGGACATCTCATTGTCATTGAGGATCACAATGAGATTATTCCTCGATTTTCCGGCATTGTTCAATCCTTCATAGGACAGCCCGCCGGTCATGGCTCCGTCCCCTACAACGGCAACGGCAAAATGCTCCTTGTCCCCGTGCAGCCGCATGCCCTCTGCAATGCCGCATGCCACGGAGATCGCAGTGCTGCTGTGCCCGCTGATGAAGCTGTCGTGTTCTGATTCGTTTGGCTTCGGGAAACCGGAGATGCCGTTTTCCTGCCGCAGGGTCGAAAATCGTTCCAGCCGTCCGGTCAAAATTTTATGGGTATAGCACTGATGCCCCACGTCCCAGACGAATTTATCTTCCGGCGAATCAAACACACGGTGCATCGCCACCGTCAGTTCCACCGACCCCAGATTGGAAGCGAGATGCCCGCCGGTTTTGGAAACAGTTTCTATGAGAAGACTTCGAATCTCCGCACAGAGTGCGGTACACTGTTCCGGCGAAAGTGCCTTCAGATCGTCCGGCGAGTGCAGACGCTCCAACAGGTGCTCCTCTGTTTCCGAAATTTTCATATATTCCATGGTTTTGTTTTCTGCGGCTCCTTTGCCGGCGGCACATTCCGCGGCAGTTCCGCAGGATTCACTCCTTCGATTATTTTTCACGGCACAGCAGTTCCCGTGTCAGATCCAGCAGGAATTCATGCTGCGGGAACTGGGACAGGATCTGTTCTGCCTCTGCCGTCAGTGCTGCTGCACGTGTCTTGGCAGCTTCCAGCCCCAGCAGGGTGACAAACGTGGTCTTGCCCTCTGCGGCATCGCTGCCCACCGGCTTGCCCAGCACTTCGGAGGTACTGGTCACGTCCAGAATATCGTCCACGATCTGGAATGCCAGCCCCAGCTTTGCCCCATACTGATCTGCCAGTGCGACCTGTTCTTTCGGAGCAAATCCCGCTGTACAGCCCAGTCGGCATGCTCCGCGAATCAGGGCACCGGTCTTGGCGGCACACATGGCTTCCTGTTCTTCCAGTGTGACATCGCTGCGTTTCTCGTTTGCCATATCCATGATCTGACCGCCGACCATACCGGCTGCACCGGTTGCCGAAGTAAGGATTTGCAGCAGTTCCACTTTCATTTCCGGTTCCAGTATCGGATCACGCAGAATTACGGCAAATGCTTCTGTCAGCAGGGCATCGCCTGCCTGCAACGCCACAGCATGTCCGAATGCCTTATGACAGGACGGCTTGCCGCGGCGGTAGTCGTCGTTGTCCATTTCCGGCAAGTCATCATGGATCAAGGAAAAGGTGTGCACCATTTCAATGGCACACGCCGCCGCTATTGCCTGCTCCTCCGAGCCGCCGAAAATCCGGCAGAATTCCAGCACCAGCACCGGACGGATCCGCTTGCCGCCGGCTTCCAGAGAATACCGCATGGCTTCCACCACCTGTGCCTGCCACCGGGTTTCCGGTGTCACCTGCACATATTCCAACAGTTTTGCATCTACCTTTGCCGCCAGTTCTTCCAGATACGCCTTATGCTTCGCTTCCATCATGAACCTCCTGTTCCTGTGCCGGCACCGTCTGTTTGGAAATTTGCAGCTTGGCTGTCTGCAATTCTTCCTGACAGGATACCGCCAGTTCCATGCCCTTGTGATACAGCTGCACCGCTTCTTCCAGCGGCAGGTTGCCCTGTTCCAGCTTCTGTGTCAGTTCCCGCAATTCCTTCATGTGTGTTTCAAATGCCATACGTCTGCTCTCCTTTCCCAAAAACACGTAGTGTTATCTTATCTTTCTGTTATTGTACCTTTGCCGTGATCTCACCCTCTGCCAGCTGCACCCGCAGCACATCGCCGGACTGCACCTGTGCGGCACTGCGTACCAGTTCTTCGCCGTGGTACGCCAGTGCATAGCCACGCCCCAGAATCTTCATGGGGCTGAGCATGTCCAGACGGTTGGTCTGCTGCACCAGCTGTTCCTGACATTGCTGCCAGATCTGCCGGATACCCGCTTCCAGCCGCTTCTGCAAATGGCAGAGTTCCTGCTGTGCCAGTTCCTGCCGGTGTGCCGGTGACTGTAATTTCAGCCGGTCTTGCAGCCGTTCCAGTTCCTGTGCTTTCTGCCGGAACTGCTGCTGCATGGCGTTTTCCAGCCGGCGGGAGCAGTCCTGTACCTGCTGCAGCATCTGCCGCACATCAGGGACTGCCAGTTCTGCCGCTGCCGACGGAGTCGGTGCCCGCAGGTCTGCCGCCGCATCTGCCAGTGTCCAGTCGGTTTCATGCCCCACGGCAGAAACCACCGGCACGGTACAGTTGTAAATCGCCATGACCACCTGCTCCGTATTGAACGCCTCCAGCGTTTCCGAAGCACCGCCGCCCCGTCCGACGATGAGGACATCGCAGCTGTCCCGTTCCGCCGCCGCAATGGCACGGCAGACAGAAGCCGCCGCCGCATCGCCCTGCACCTGTGCCGGATAGACCAGCAGGTGTCCGATCGGATACCGCCTGCCGATAACATTTTTCACGTCCTGTAGGGCGGCTCCGGTATCGGAGGTAATGACACCGATTTTTTTGGGCATTGCCGGCAGCGGTCGCTTTGATGCCGCATCGAACACGCCCATTGCCGTCAGCTTTTTCTTGAGTTGTTCCAGTGCCAGAGCCTTTCCGCCGGTGCCGTCCGGCTGGAGATCTGTCACATAGATCTGAAAGGCACCGTCCCGTTCATAGAGGGCAGCGGAGGCGGCGGCAATGACGTTCATGCCCTCCTGCGGCAGAAATTTCAGCCGCTGAGCATGGCTCCGGAACATCACTGCCTTCACGCAGCTTTCCGCGTCACGCAGCGTGAAATACAGGTGTCCGGAACGATAGTGATTGGTGAAATTGGTGATCTCTCCCCGCACCAGAACGCTTTGCAGGGCACGGTCCTCTTTCAGCTTGAACCCCACATAGCGGTTCAGCTGGGTCACGCTTAAAATTGCCACAGTTTTCCTCCTTGCTTCCGCCATGCACCATAGACTGCCACACCTGCGGCATTGTCACAGGCGAACTCCGGTGCAGCAAACCAGCATTCCGCATTCGCCGCCAGCAGCGGACGAATCAGCTGGTTCGACATCACGCCGCCGGCATAGAGCACCGGCAGCTTGCCGTGCCGTTCCTGTGCCGCCTTTGTCATAGCGATCACAGTTTCCGCCACAGTCATCAGACAGAAACGGGCAATATCTGCCGGCGGTTCACCCTGCTCCAGCTTTTTCCGGCACTGGTTTTCCAGTCCGGACAGGCAGCAGTCTACGCCCCGTATCACCGGTTTGATCCGGAACGGTTTCCGGCTTTGCCGGGCAAGCTGTTCCAGTGCCTTGCCGCATGGAAACTGCAATCCCAGCATCAGCCCCACCCGATCGATCGCCTGTCCGGCTTTCAGATCTAGAGAGGTGCCGCAGGGGGTGATCTTCAAGGCAGCCTGCTCGTCCGGTTCGCAGTACAGGGAATCTGTCGTGCCGCCGCTGACGTGGAACGCCAGAAACGGTTTTTCACAGGCTCCCAGCCTGCCGGCAGAGTACAGTGCCGCCAGCACATGTCCCACCTGATGTGAGGTTTCATACAGGGGTACGCCGGTAACTGCGGCAACGGCACGGGCTGTGCCTACGCCGGTGAGAAAACAGGGCATATAAGAGCCGTCCACATTGCGGGGACGGGTGGAAACGCTGACACCGCAGACCGGATTTTCCGCCAGAAACGGACGGAGCCGTTCCAGCAGTTCCGGCAGCTGGCGGGTGTGATGAAATACCGCATCACTCTGCCGCAGTCCGGCTTCTCCGGCTTTCACCGGCAGCAGCTGTTTTTCCTGATGTACCTCGCCGGTTTCCAAGTCCAACAGTGCCGCGGACGTGGTATAGTTGCTGGTATCAATCCCCAGAATTTGTGCCATCGGCAGTGTCCTCCTTTACCGCCGGCTTCGAACGGGCATAGGCACCCAGTACGCCGTTGATAAAGGCGGTATCTTCTGCATAGGCATACGCCTGCGACAGGTGCACGGCTTCGCTGATGACTACGTTCACCGGTGTCTGGGGGAGATTTTTCAGTTCGTACAGTGCCAGCCGCAGAATCGAACGGTTCACCGCCGGCACACGGTTCAGGCTCCGCTGTTTACTGTATTCGGAAATGATGTTGTCCAGTTCCTCTGTCTGGGACATCACGCCGGAAACGTACTGCTTCACCTTTTCCGGAACCGGCAGTTCCAGCATTTCCTCTGTGGAAGCGTACAGATCCTCAATGGTGGTCAGTTCCTCGGCTCTTACCATTGCCTCGTACAGCAGCAAAAATGCGTATTCTCTGGTTTCGTGTTTTGTCATAACTACCTCCATATTCATATTCTGACATTTTCTGAAATTCTTGTCCGCCTGCAACGCTTTCTGCACTTTCGCAAAAAAGAAAGCTGCTGTAGACATTTTACAGCAGCTTTTCCCATGTATTGCTTTTGTTTCCTTTGGTATCTCTATAGAATTCCATAGAATCGAAAGAAACCGCATTTGGTATGCTGCCCGTTCCATGCCAGTCCGAACAAGTTCTTTCTTCTATTATACCAAAAAACAACGCCAGATACAACTATTTTACCTCAAAAATTCGAATATTTTCTGCCGGAACCGAAACTTCGCCCAAAATCACGTCTTTGATCGCCGCCGCCTGAGCTGCGTCCAGCCCCTCGGTCTGGACAACGACCTTGGCACTGTCCCCGTCCAGATAGACGATACAGTTGGAATAACCCTGTGCCTGAATCAGGGATTCGATCGTGCTTTCGCTTTCGATCAGCTTCGAAGTTTCCACAGCGGCAATGGCATCGGTCACCAGTTCGTCCTCTGTCCGATCTCCTGCCCCCAGCATGGACTGCAACGCCGCCACGCTTTCGTCACGGCTGGAAGTCCGTTCCAGTCTTGCCTGTGCGAAATAATTCTCCGCACTGCCGGCGGCGGCGTAGTCGGCTTCGACCTCTGCGGCAGTTTCTTCAGCAGGGGCTTCCCCGTTGGTGGAGTATGCCCCGTCTGCTGCGGATTCCTCTGCCGGTGTGCTGTCCTCTGCCGCAGGTTCGCTCTGTTCCGCTTCGGCGTTGACAAAGGCGGTGTCCCCGTAGGTCACGCTGTCCTTGGACTGCACCTGTGCCGTTTCCAGCTTGCCGTCGGACATGGCGTAGTTGACATAGACCGCAATGGCAAGCATCAGGGTCAGGCACGAGAGAATGATCTGTTTTTTTCCGATGATGAGAGATGGCTTTTTCATAATGTATTCCTTTCTGGTTTCAGGCAACACTGCGGTGTTGCCTTTGAGCGTGTTCACTACGCCGCCGGAACCACACAGATGCGGCTGGCGGCGAGATGCAGCACTGCCTGCACTGCCTTTGTCACACGCTCCTGTACCACTGCACTGGAAGCTCCGCTGCACACCACGATCACGCCGCTGATCTCCGGTGCAACTACCTGCTGCACCAGAGGCTGCTGGCTGCCGCTGTCGGAAACGATCACGCATTTCTTCTGGATCTTGGTGCGGGATTCTCCCTGCTCCTGTTCCTGATCCTGTGCGTAGATCGTTTCGGAGGTGCCGTCTGCGGTGAGCATGACCTGACAGGTGCCCACCCCTTCGACCTGCTCCAGAATCGACACCAGCTGTTGTTCGGTCTGCCGGCAGTACTGCTCCATGGAGAGGTCGGAAGCGGTGGTTTCTGTCCGGCTGGTTTCCGTCCTGGAGGACGGTTTCGCTTTGTCCGGCAGAAATCCGGACAGCAGGATCAGCACCAGTCCTGCAATGCCCAGAAAAACCACCAGCCGGACACCGTTTTCCCCTTTCAGTTTCTGCCGCAGGAATTCAAGAAGCTGTTTCCACATGTATCTTCACCTCTTTTCCCAGACAGTCTGTCAGCAGCGGTTCTGCGGCAGCAGGATCCGTGCAGTACACTGTGACTTGTTCTATCTCTATGCAGTTGTCCCCGGAGATATACATCTCCGCTTCTGCCTGTGCATCGGCAATGCCGTGCTGCCACAGCATTGCCTCCAGCGATTCTTCCAGATTCGCCACCGCCTGTTTTTGGGTTGCCTGTGCGGCGGCGGCTTCCAGTTCCACCGCGGCGGTTTCTGTGTCCGGTTCCCAGTCCGGCTGAAAGGCTGCTGCCCCTTGGCTCAACGGCGTTAAAATTCCCAGCACAAACACTGCCGACAGCAGCAGCCGCAGCTGCCGGTCAAATCGGGCGTTGGGTTTCAGGGCATCTAACACGCCGCTAAGAATGCTGATGACGCAGGTCACCAGCACCACTGCACGCATGGCTTCCATGGCTTATACCGCCCCCTTTCCAATGGTCATGGCAATGGCAGTGGAAACCACGAACATCACGCCAAAACAGACCAGCAGGGCAAAGGCGATCGCCAGAGCCTGCTGGGTGCCGCGGAGCAGCCGGAGCAGGCTCCTGGTGCCGAACAGTTCTGCGGCAGCGGCTCCGATCGCCACCACGCCCCGATACAACAGCAGCTGCACCAGCGGCGGCAGAAACAGCACGCACAGGGAAACCATTCCCACTACGCCGGTGGTACTCCGCAGCATTTGCAGACTGCTCCGCACGGTGGTGTAGGCATCAGAAACAGCACTGCCCACCACCGGCACAAAATTGGCAATGACATACTTGGTGGTTTTGGATGCCGCGGTGTCTACACTGCTCCCCAACCAGTTCTGCATGGAGAGTACCCCCAGAAATACGGTCATCAGCAGTCCCAGAATCCACGTGGTACACTTGCGGGAGAGCCGCAGCAAACCGCCTACCGACACCGACGGACTGACGGCATCGACAATGGCAAGGGAAAATCCCATGGTGCACAGCGGCAGCAGCACACGGGTGATCAACTGCATCACGCTGTCCGCCAGCAGAACCACGGCAGTCTGGTATGCCACGGCTCCGCTAAGCGTGCCGCTTGCCGCGAGAATTCCGGCAAACACCGGCACAAACAGCATCATGAATTCCGCCCCTTGGGTGAGAGCACTTTCCACAGCGGCAAAGCTGCGGCACAGCGGCTCGGTCAGTACGCCTACCGCCGCCAATGCACAGACAAACTCATAGACCTGTCCGGTGCCGCGGTGCCTGGCGTTGTCCTGTACGCTCTGCAATAACGCCGCAAATAAAATTACTGTCAGCAGCCCTCCCAGCATGGCAAACGGACGGCTGATACGTCCCGACAGATACGCGGAAAACACCTGCCAGATGCGGGAGAGGGTAAAGGATTCTCCTGCCCCGCCAACATCGGTAAAGGACAGCCCCAGCTGTTCCAGCACCGACTGTATGTCCCAGTCCAGCTGCTCCGTGAGTTCCGCAGAGCCGCTTTCCTCTGCCAGTGTTTCCGCAGGAGATTCCGCCGCCAGAACCGGACAGGAGCACCACAGGCTGCACCCCAGCACCAGCAGCGGCAAGAGGACTTTCCACAATTTCATGACAACACCTCCGTCACAGTCCGCAGCAGCGTTTCCAGCAGAGGCAGGGACAGCAGCACCAGCGACAGCCTGCCCCAGAGTTCCACCGTCTTTGCCAGTGCCGACTCGCCGCAGTCCTGACACAGGTCGCCGGCGATACCGGTAATATAGCAGATGCCCAGTGCTTTCCACAGGATTTCCAGATATGCCGCCGGCAGACTGGTTTTTGCAAAGAGTTCCTGCATCTGGCTGACGATAGGCGTGAGGTACGCCGCCGCTGCAATGCCCACTGCCGCACAGGCTCCGAGGACACAAAACAGGGCGTGCTCCCGACAGTACTGTTTCAACAATGTGGAAAAGATCGCCGCCGTGATGCAGACTGCCGCCGCAGTTACGGTTTCATCGATCATAGCCCGAACACCGACTTCACCCGTTCGAACAAGGTGCCGATCTGGTCTACCAGCAGCATCAGCACCACCACCAATCCGGCAAGTGTTGTCATCATCGCCTGTTCCTCCCGTTCCGCCCGTTTCAGCACCAGATTCAGCACTGCCACAATAATGCCTGTACCGGCAATCTTAAAAATGAGATCGATCTCCATTGCCACTTTCCCTTTCAACAAAGCAGTATCGCCGCCAGCAGTCCTCCCAGCAGCCCCAGACTGCAATACAGCCGCTGCCGCTGCACACATTTTTCTCCGGCTTCCGCCGCATAGGGCTCCAGCTGCATGCGATACTGTGCCAGCGTTGCCGCCTGTCCGTCCAAGTCGCTGGCTCCCAGTTCTTCCCCCAGCGGCAGCAGCAGTTTCTTTGCCGGATCCGGCACTGCCTTGTCCTGCCGGATCCCTGCCGCCCACGCCTCCGCCAGCGGCAGCCCCTGTTCCATGCCGGAAAGCACTGTCACCGGAAACTGAAACGCTGCATAAGCGGTTTCCCGACAAAGCTGTTCCAGCAGTTCCTGCACCGTCAGACTGCGGAACGCGATCTGCACCGCGATTTCCCGCAGCATCTGACAGAGCCGTTCCAGATTGGTGCGTTCCTGCCGCAGCCGCATGGCATACAGGAATCCGATACCGCCGCCGCTGCAAACTACCAGCAGCAGTCCCAGCCACTTCATCATGCTGTCACCTGCCGCAGCGTCCGGACAACGCCCTGTTCCTGCACGGACAGAATCGCCGCATAGCGGAACACGCCCTGTTCCAGCAGCTGCCGCAGCACCGGACGGCGTTCCAAGTCCTCCCATGATGTTCCGTGGGCAGAGGCGATCACCGGCACGCCGCACCCGTGTATCCTCAGAATGGCTTGTGCATCTGCCTCTGTGCCGATCTCGTCACAGACCAGCACCTCCGGTGTCATCACCCGCAGTGCCGTCAGAAGTCCCTCTGCACGGGGAAAACCGTCCAGCACATCGGTGTGCAGTCCCACATCATACTGGGGCACACCGTGGTGCACAGCGGCAATTTCGCTGCGTTCGTCCACCAGTGTCAGCCGGTGAGAAGCCCCCAGAAGCCGGCACAGATCCCGCAGCATGGTGGTCTTTCCGGAGCCGACTGCCCCGACCAGCAGCAGGCTGGCAGGCTGCCTGGCACAAGTCCGGCGGTACAGCGATTCGGCACAGCCGGTCACGGCGTGGGAAACGCGGAAGTTCAGTCCGCTGATATGCCGCATCTGCACCAGTTTGCCTTCCTGATAGACTGCCGAGCCGGCAATGCCCACCCGATTGCCGCCGGCAATGGTGACGAAGCCCTCTGCGATCTCCTTTGCATAGCGGTAGACGGAGTATTCACACACCGCCTGAAACACCTGTTCCACGGCTTTCTGGGAGAGGACACTCTCCGGCTGCAATAACTGTTCCCTGCCGTGAATCTGTATGCAGACGGGGCGTTCTGCCCGCAGCCGAATCTCCTGTACCTGTGCCAGTTCTGCCGCCGAAAGCTGCTGTATCCGGCTGCGGATCTGCGGCGGCAGACAGTGCAGCACAGCCTGTATTCCATTCTGTTCCATACGTCCTCCTGTCGGTCATGGGCTGTCCCTGTGTTTGTCCCATTCTATGCACATCATCGGACGAGTATGCAAAAAACCTCCGTGCACCAATTCAGGTACACGGAGGTCATAGAATATTGAAGCTGCCGGCTGTGTTTCGGGAAGCCTACTGGGGGAAAACTTTCTGAGGAAAGTTTTTCCCCAGACCCCTTTTCAAAGACTTTTATTCCATTTTTGTGGATAGGGGCTATAGCCCCTATCCACAAAAATAAAGTGAAGTTTTCGGAAGGGAGTTTGAGGGAGAACCCTTTTTCAAAAGGGTTTCCCTCAACAGACTGCCCCAATGCTGTTACAGCTTCCAGTTTTTATGTTGCTCTACCAGTGCACTGGAAATGGTTTCAGTGTGATCGTAGTCGATTTCGAAATAGTCCAGCACAGCTTTCATGTCGTCCTGCATAGACAGGAACACGTCCAGCAAACGGTTGGGCTTGCCCTGTGTCTGCCATTCTTTCAGACCAGCGTAATAGAACATCTTGCTTTCGCTGTTGATGTAGAACGGCACAATGTCGTTTTCCAGACACATTTTCAGAAGCAGAAGTCTGCCGACTCTGCCGTTGCCGTCATAAAATGGGTGTATCTTTTCGAACGCCATATGAAACCACGCAATTTCATAGAAGTCCGGCTGCTGTAAATTCTGATAAGTTTGCAGCAGCTGTGCCATTTGTGCGGATACCTCACTGGGCTTCGCCGTTTCGATGCCGCACACCACATTGGCGTATTTCTTATAATCACCGATCACGACTTCCGGATTCTGTTGTGTCATCAGTCCGGCTTTCAGAATGCGGTGCATCTGCTTCACGTATTCCTCCGACAGCGGTTCGGAAATGGTGTCCAGCACCCAGTCCAGACACCTGAAATGATTCGCCGTTTCAAAAACATCGTTGACGAACACAGCACCGTCCACGCTTTGGGTTTCGAAAATATAACAGGTCTGTTCATGAGTCAGCCTGCTGCCCTCTATATGATTGGAATTATAGGCAAAATCCACCTGCATTTTATGATAGATCCCACCGTGGATTCGATGATTCTTCTCGAAAAGAAGCGTTTCTTTTAGTTCTCGTTTTTCGCTCATTCGTTCCTCCTGCCAAATCAGATTTTATGGCGATGTCTGGGAAAGCTTGTTGAGGGAAACCCTTTTGAAAAAGGGTTCTCCCTCAAACTCCCTTCCGAAAACTTCACTTTATTTTTGTGGATAGGGGCTATAGCCCCTATCCACAAAAATGGAATAAAAGTCTTTGAAAAGGGGTCTGGGGGAAAACTTTCCTCAGAAAGTTTTCTCCCAGCAGGTTTTCCCAGACACTGCCACAAATCTGATTTGCCGCATCAGTCTTTCGCATACATCACCAGCAAATCGCCCTTGCCCACAGTCACCTTTGCCGTTTTTGCGAGGATCTCGTTGCTGACACCCAGCGGAAACGCGTTGGAAAATACCCCGTGACACAGCGGGTACGCCACACCCTCCAGCGTGACATCTTCGCACCGTTCCGTCATGGCAAACAGAGAAAAGTACATGCCCTCCCGTCTGGGATACGATGCCGTTCCGCCACGCTGCAGCGTGATCCAATGGGCATGGTCTACCAGTATGCCCTGTGCGTTCCGGTCTGCCAGAAACCGCAGCATCTGAAGATTTGCCACCATGTGATCCAGTCTGCCGCCCAGTGCACCGTAAAAAATCAGACGGCTGCACCCCGCAGACAAGGCATATTTTGCCGCCAGCAAAATATCCGTGTCGTCCTTTTCCGGCGAAAACGCTTCCACATTCTCCCCGGCGGGAACACTGCCCAGCGAATCGAAATCGCCCATGATGCGGTCGGGAACGATTCCCAGAGCCTGTGCCAGACGCACGCCGGCATCGGCACAGAGATACAAGTCTGCCTGCGGCACCGGCGGCTGTAACTCCGGCTGTACCGGTGCTCCTGCAAAAATCACTGCCTGCTTCATGATTCCCACGCCTTTCGCTGCTTTGCCGTCTGATACAGAGAAACGTAGGCATCATGACGGCTCTTGGAAATTTTTCCCGCCTGCACAGCTTCTACCACGGCACAGCCCTTTTCACAGACGTGTGCACAGTCGCTGAACCGGCACTGTCCCAGATAGGGCTGGAACTCCGGAAAGCAGTCTGCAATGCGTTCCTTGTCCATTTGCAGATACTGCTCCACCTCAAAGGTGGAAAATCCGGGCGTGTCCGCCAGATAGCCGCCGGCACAGGGATACAGCTGTACCTGTCGGGTGGTGTGCTTGCCGCGTCCCAGCTTCTCGCTGATCTCTCCGGTGGCGATTTGCAGGGACGGGTCAATGGCGTTGAGCAGCGTGGACTTCCCCACGCCGGAATTGCCGGTCATCATGCTGATTTTTCCGGCAAGGCGTTCCGACACGGCGGCGACCGTTTCCGGCTTGTCGTATTCCACCGGATACACCGGAATGCCGGCATCGGTGTACAGCTTTTCCAGCTGTTCTCCGCGGTGCAGATCCATTTTGGTGAGCACCACTGCCGGCTGAATATCCTGATAAATGGCAACCGTCAGGAAGGAATCCAGCAGCAGCAGATTCGGAGCAGGGTGACAGGTAGACACCACAAAGAAGATCTGATCCAGATTGGACACCGGTGGTCTTAAAATGCTGTTTTTCCGCGGCAGGATCTCCTGGATCACGCCGTCCTCGGACAGCTGCACATAGTCCCCCACATAGGGCGTGATGCCGCGTTTTCGAAAGATGCCTCTTGCTTTACAGGTGCAGATACCGGAAAAGGTCTCTACTGTATAGAGACCTCCTACCGATGTGATAATTCTGCCCTGTGCGGTTTCGGGAATGGCAACAGGGAGATTTTTCATCAGATCATTCCACCTCCGATGGTGCACCGTCCGGTGCGGCAGTTTCTGCCGGTGCCGCAGTCACTGCCGGAACAGTCTGCACTGCAACTCCGCTGAGAGCACCCTCGATGTTCTCGCTGGACGCAGTGAACTTCTTATTGGCAAAGTCAAACGTGTACGTTCCCAGCACCTCGGTCTTGCCGCTTTGTGCACTGGTAATCGAAACCTTTACCACCTTGCTGCCCTTGCCCTTGACTTTCACGCTGACAGAAGCATTGGTCAGGCTCTCGGCAACGAACTGGCGGGAGGCAATGACACCGTCCTCATCGGTGGTGAAGCTCAAGGTGTACATGCCGCTCATGTTGGAAACCGGCAGGTTCTCCAGACCATAGGTGACTTCACCCTCCGGCTGTTCGCCGTTGCTGACATTCAGCTTAATGGTGGAACCGGAAACCACGACCTTGCCCGGTTCCGGATCCTGCTCGGTGACGATACCCTTTTCTTCCGTAGAGGGCACTTCGGTGATCTCCAGCTTCAGCTTGCGGCTGTCCGCCTCTTTCTGGGCATCTTCCTGTGTCATGCCCACAAACTTCGGCACGTCGGTTTCGTCTACGGCAACACCCTGACTGACGTAGATCACTACGTTGGAGCCAACGGCAACTTCCTCATTCATTGCCGGATCGGTACGAATAACGTGGTCGGCTTCGATGTTCTCCTCGGAGGTGCTCTGGGTTTTCTTCTGCTCCGCAGTCAGTCCCAGTGCCTTGAGGGCATCTTCTGCTTCCTGTGCTGTATAGTTGGTCAGGTCAGGGATCTGTACCTTCTGCACACCCTTGCTGACGGCAACTGCCAGTTCGATCTTGCCGTCCTTGTTCTTCTTGACGAACTGTCCGGCTTCGATGCTCTGCTTATAGATGATGTTTTCTTCATACTTGTCGGTGTAGTCCTGCTCCGCCACTTCAAAATCGATGTTGGGGTAGTTCAGCACTGCATCATCGTAGTTCATGCCGATCACCTTCGGCACTTCATCGGTGGAGCTGTTGGAACCGTTGGTACCCTGTCCCACGATCAGGAAAATCACGATTGCGGCAACGACCAGCACAACAATGGTGACTGCCGTCAGAATCGGAATGACCAGCGACTTGGACTGCTCCGGTTCCGGCTCGTTTTCCGGCGGATAGTCCTCGTAGTAATCGCCGCGGCCACCGCCGCCGTTCTGCTCATAAGCCACCCGTTCCCGCTGGGGTGCCCGTCTGTTTCCGGTTTCCGGCGGGGTGAAATACTGGGTCGGCTCCGGAGCGTTATAATAGCCGAAAATGATCTGATTGTTCGCCTTGAACGCTTCAATGTCCCGAATCATTTCTGCCGCCGTCTGGTACCGCTTGGAAGCGTCTTTCTCCATGGCGTGCATGATGATCTCCTCCAGACCGGAGGGAATATTCGGGTTGATGTCACGGGGACGCACTGCCACATTCTGCATATGCATCACGGCAATGGAAACCGGATTGTCCGTGTCAAAGGGCTTTCTGCCGGTGAGCATCTCGTAGAACATGACACCCACGGAATACAGGTCGCTCTTGGCATCGGTCACGTCACCCCGTGCCTGTTCCGGACTGATATAGTGCACCGTGCCGATCGCCTGATCGGTCGCGGTACGGCTTTCCTCGCGGGCGAACTTGGCAATACCAAAGTCCATGACCTTGATGGTGCCGTCTGTCAGCAGCATGATGTTCTGCGGCTTGATGTCACGGTGTACGATACCGCGGTTGTGGGCGTGCTGTAGTGCCCGCAGGATCTGCACGACAAAGTGCACCGCATCTTTCCAGTTGAGCACGTGTTCGCTGTCGATGTAGTCTTTCAGCGTAATGCCGTCAATGTACTCCATGACGATATACTGCATCTTGTCCGAAAAGCCCATATCGTAAATTTTTACAATATTCGGGTGGGACATCATGGCGATTGCCTTGGACTCGTCGCGGAACCGCCGCTGGAATTCTTCACTCTCGGAGTATTCATTTTTGAGAATCTTCACGGCAACAACACGATTATCCAGCACATCTGATGCACGATAAACATTCGCCATGCCGCCTTCGCCGACCAGATCTGTCAGTTCATAGCGACCGTCCAGCCGTGTTCCTATCAGTTTATCCTTATCCATGCTTCTCATTCCTCCGTATTATGTGACACAGTTGCAATGGCAACTGAAATATTATCTCGTCCACCCTTTTCCAATGCAGCGTCGATCAGCTTCTGAGCAGTTTCGGTATCGGAAACATCTTCCTGCAAGACCTCCTGTATTTCTGCATCGGAGCAGAATCCGGAAAGACCGTCAGAACAGAGCAGCAGCCGATAGGTCTGCCCCTCCTCCAGATCAATGCGGAAGAAATCCGGACACACTGTCCGTTCTACCCCCACCGCTTTCATCAGCATATGCCGCTTGGGGTGGGTTTCCATTTCTTCTTCTGTGATCTGTCCGGTTTCCATGAGCATATGCACCACGGTGTGGTCAGTGGTCACCTGCTCCATGGTTTCCCTGGTCAGCAGATACGCCCGACTGTCGCCGACGTTCGCCACGGCGATGTATTCCGCTGTCACAAAAGCGGCTACACAGGTCGTCCCCATGCCAAAGTTCTGGTAGTCCATGCGGGCGGTCGTATATACTACGGAATTCGCCGCAGACACGGAGGAAAGCAGAAGCGAACGCACGCTGTATGCGTCCATGTCCTCGGTGTAGCCTTCTTCAAAATGTTCAAAAAAGACGTCTATCGCCATAGAACTTGCCTTGCTGCCGGAGCGTTCGCCGCCCATGCCGTCACAGACGACCAGCAGCAGATTCTCTCCGAACTGCCGCGTTCCCACGCGGTCCTGATTTTCATCTCGAATATAGCCAATATGTGTTTGCGATGCACTCGTCAATTTTTACCACCTCCAAAGAGCGTGTTGCCGGATTCATTTTTCACAGTTTGTGCGGCGGTTTGTTTCTGTTGGTCTGCGTCACGCCGCAGCTGTCCGCATGCCGCCTGTATGTCGCTGCCCAGTGTCCGCCGGATCGTAGCGTTGATGCCCAGTCCGGTCAGTTCTCTCTGGAACCGTTCCACATCTTTCCGGAACGACCGGAATGAACGTTCCCTGATCGGATTCACCGGAATCAGATTCACATGGCACTGCATGCCGCGGAGCCGCCTGGCAAGCTGCAGGGCATCTGCCCTGGTATTATTCACACCGTTGATGACTGCATATTCAATGGTCACCCGTCTGCCGGTGGTGTCGAAGTAGTAGCGGCATGCGTCCAGCAGTTCCTCCACCGGATACCGCCGGTTTATGGGCATGATCTCACTGCGGTGCCGGTTCTCGGGGCTGTGGAGAGATACCGAAAGAGTCACTCCCAGCCGCAGGTCTGCCAGCTGCCGGATCCGCGGCACCAGTCCGCAGGTGGAAAGTGCCACGTGCCGCAGGCTCATCTGCATGCCGTCGGGGTGTGAGAGAATGCGGAAAAACTGCACCACATTTTCAAAGTTGTCCAGCGGCTCGCCGATTCCCATCAGCACAATGCTGTCAATGCGGCAGCCGGCATCCCGCTGGGTTTCGTAAATTTGCAGCAGCAGTTCCGACGGCATCAGATCCCGCACATAGCCGGCAATGGTCGATGCACAGAACTGGCAGCCCATACGGCAGCCCACCTGTGTGGAAATACAAAGGCTTTTTCCGTGGTGATAATCCATGAGAACCGTTTCCACAAAGTTGCCGTCCGGCAGCTCATACAAGTATTTTACCGTATCATCGGTAGAAGATGCAAGCCTTCTTGCAATATTTAGTCTATTTATACAAAATTTTTCGTTCAGCTTCTGCCGGAGTTGGAGAGAAAGTGTAGTCATTTGGTCGAATTCCGTGACCTGCTTCTGGTGAAGCCATGAAAAAAGCTGTTTGGCACGGAATTTCGGTTCCCCCATCTCCGCCAGATGCTGCCCCAGCACTTCCGGTGTCAGGGACAGAATGTCGATTTTTTCCATTGGCTTCCTCCTTTCAGAATACAATGATCCTATCCTTTTCTCCGGAACTTCGCCACAAAAAAGCCGTCGCTGCCGAACATCTCCGGCAGAATGGTTGCCATAGGCTGTTCCAGTACGCCGCCCAGAGCCGGATACACCGGTACCGGTTCAAACTCTGGGTGTGCCTGCAAAAAGGCTTCTGCCACGCCCTCGTTTTCCTCTTTGAGAATGGTGCAGGTGGAGTACTGAAGGATTCCGCCGGCTTTCACATAGCGGGCACCGTTTTCCAGAATTGCCAGCTGTAGTGCCGGCAGTTCTGCCAGTGCCTCCGGTGATTTTTCCTTGACCTCCGGCTTGTGCCGCAGCACACCGATACCGGAGCAGGGCACATCACAGAGCACACGGTCTGCACCGGCGTAAGCTTCCTGAAACCGGGTGGCGTCGCCCTGTGCCGCCTGCACGTTCCGCAGCCCCAGCCGCTTCACGTTGTCCTGTATCAGCTTCACCCGATGCTCCGCCAGATCAAAGGCATGTACGCAGCCGGTCTGCTCCATGCCTGCCGCAATGGTACAGGTTTTTCCGCCCGGTGCAGCACACAAGTCCAGTACTGTTTCGCCGGACGCTGCCCCCAGTGCCAGAGCACAGATCTGGGAGGAGAGATCCTGCACATAGAACCAGCCTTTGCGGAATTCCGGCAGTTTGCGAATATCGCCAGCGTGCAGTTCATAGGCACCTGTCAGATTTGTGGGACGAATGGCATCTCCCAATGCCTGTTCCAGTTCTGCACAGGTGCATGCCGCCGGATTCTGCCGGATAAACCGCGGAGCCGGCTGGAGAGCGTCCGCCAGAAATGCCTTTGTGGTATCCATACCATAAGCGTCCACCAGCTTTTCCAGCAGCCACTGGGGAACGGCATATTCCACAGCCATTGCCGCCCTGGGATCTTTCGGGTACGGAATCTTGCAGTCGTCCCGCAGGAATCCGCGGAGCACCGCATTGACAAAGCCGGACGCACTGGCTTTCCGGCAGCTTCTGGTCAGCTTGACGCTTTCATTGACTGCTGCACGGCTGGGGATCTGGTCGCAGTAGAGAAGCTGGTAAATGCCCAGACGGAGAATGTTCCGCACGGTGCTGTCCAGCTTCCGCAGGGGCTGCTTGCTGTAGTGCGAAAGCACCGCATCTAATGTAATACGCCGTTCGATCACGCCGTAGTACAGAGAGGCACAGAGTCGCTTGTCCCGTTCGTCCAGCTGGGACTGGGACAGGGCACTGTCCAGCAGCAAATTGGAATAACTCTGTTCCTGTTCGGTTCGGTTCAGCAGCTGTACTGCCAGTTTTCTTGCACTCATCTTCGATTGTTCCTCTTTGAAATTGACAGCAGACGCAGCAGCTGTAAGATGCCGTTGAGCAGGGCTGCCACGTAGGTGAGGGCTGCCGCGGTCAGCACTTTTCTTGCCTTGGTCAGTTCGTCACCGGAGAGAATATACCGGCTCTCCAGCGTCTGCATGGCACGGCGGCTGGCGTTGAATTCCACCGGCAGTGTCACCAGCTGGAACACCACGATCAGGGTGAACAGCAGAATGCCGATCATTTGCAGCGGGGCACCGATAT
Organism: Ruminococcus sp. OM06-36AC; assembly: GCF_003438725.1. NCBI lineage: Bacteria > Bacillati > Bacillota > Clostridia > Eubacteriales > Oscillospiraceae > Ruminococcus > Ruminococcus sp. OM06-36AC. Next base: position 135,621 of record NZ_QSTT01000004.1, on the reverse strand, counting down.
AAGAATTGCTGAATACCATGCCCAGCACAAAAATGATATACCAGAAGCGGGAACCGATCTGGGTAATGGGGATAATCGCACTGCGTACCTGCATGGGGACGTAGTTCACCTCATGCTGTACGGCATGCCCGCATTCATGGGCGGCTACGCCGATAGCTGCCACAGAAGTGGAATTGTACACACTCTCAGACAGCCGGATCACGTTGCCGCTGGGGTCATAGTGGTCAGTCAGATTGCCGGCGATCTGTTCAATGCGAATCTGATACAGACCGTTGTCATCCAGAATCTGCCGTGCCACCTGTGCCGCCGTCAGCCCGCGGCTGTTGCGGTCATTCTGATACCGCCGGAATGTGGACTTCACATTCCACGATGCCCAAAGGCTGATGATCAAGCCAACAATCACCAGTCCATATCCCACATCAAACCAACCATCGTAAAACTGCATAGGCTTCCCTCACTTTCGTTTACACATCTTATTCTGCGTTCCCCAGTTTTTCACCTTTTTTCAGCTTCTTGCCGCGGAGAAAATCTGCCGCTGCCATGCGGCGTTTGCCCTCCGGCTGAATCTCCGTGAACCGCAGCCCGTTTCCGTCACCGCATGCGACGACGAAATTTTCCGGCTCTGCAATCGTTCCGGCTTCTCCGGAAACACCCTCTACCACACGGGAACCATACACCTTCAGGCGTTTGCCCTCCAGCATGGTAAATCCGGTGATGCCGCGAATCAGGTTATGCAGTTCTGCCGCCGGACGGGTGAAGTCCAGTGCAGACATTTCCTTTGTGATACGCGATGCATAAGAGGACTGTGCATCGTCCTGCGGAGTGCCCTGCAAGGTGCCGGCTTCCAGCTGTTCCAGCGTTTCGCTCAGGGTTTCCACGCAGAGTTCCGACAGCCGTTCATACAGTTCCTCTGCGGTTTCCTCTGCTCCAATGGCGATCTCCTTTTTTACCAGCATATCGCCGGTGTCCAGTCCCTCTGCCATTTGCTGGGCAGTGACACCGGTTTTGGTTTCGCCGTTCAGAATCACCCACTGGATCGGGGCTGCTCCGCGGTATGCCGGCAGCAAAGAAGCATGGAGATTGATGCAGCGATACTTCGGCAGTTCCAGCACCTCTTTCGGCAAAAGCTGTCCGTATGCCAGCACCACGATCAGATCCGGTGCCAGCTGCCGCAGCGTTTCCAGAGCCGCCGCTGCATCTTCCCCTTTTCGCAGGGACAGGGGCTGGTATACCGGAATGTCATATTCCAGAGCAGCCGCTTTCACCGGCGTGGGAATGGTGTGGTGTCCCCGCCCCTTGGGACGATCCGGCTGGGTCAAAACGCCCACGACTTCATGCTTGCTCTCTGCCAGAAACCGCAGCGTCGGCACTGCGATGTCCGGCGTTCCCATATAAACGATTCTCATGCTTCTTCCAAATCCTCCGGATCTACAAATTCTTCTACCACATCAATGAACAGCTGTCCGTCCAGATGAGCGTTTTCATGGCAGACGCACTGTGCTCCCAGTCCGGACAGTGTCATTTCGTACCACTCGCCTTTACGGTTCTGGGCACGGAACTTGCACTTGTTCGGGCGTGTCACATAGCCCCACTTGTTGGGCACGGAAAGGCAGCCCTCCAGCACGTACTGTTTGCCGCTGGTTTTTTTGATCTCCGGATTGATCGCTTCGATTTTCACATCACCCAGATGCATAATGAAAAAACGGCGGCAGTAGCCCACCTGCGGTGCAGCCAGACCAACACCGTTCGCCTGTTCCAATGTTTCGTGCATATCGTCCAGCAGCTGGTTCAGCTTTTCCCCGAACTCGGTCACCGGACGGCACTTCATGCGTAAAATCGGGTCGCCCTCTTTTACGATACGTCGAATTGCCATAGATATTCCTCCTATTGCCCCGCAACTTCAGGACAGCCTTATATGCCCACATCTCCGTTCATGTCCGCATACAGATGCACGCGGGCAAAGCTGCGGTCTGCACCGGCTTCGGTCAGCACCGCATGAATCAGATCACGATAGGGCTTGGTATTCTTACATTTGATCACCAGCTGGTACCGGTATTTTCCGTTGATCCTGCCGTAAACACAGGGCACCGGTTCCAGCACCCAGATCGGATAGGAAAAGCCGGTTTTCCGGATCTGATCTTTGAGCACGTCTGCGGTGTGCATTGCCGCTGTCCGCACGTCCGGTTCCCGCATGCCGGTAAAGCCGACCACACAAATATCACAGATCGGCGGGAAGATCAGCTGCCGCCGCAGGGCGATCTCCTGTTCATAAAACGCCGGATACGCCTGCTGTGCCGCCAGCCGCAGCACATAATGCTCCGGCATGCTGGTCTGCAAAATGGCACGGCCGGCTTTTTCACCTCTGCCGCCCCGTCCCACGACCTGTGTGATCAGGGAAAAGGTTCGCTCATAGCTGCGGAAATCGCCGGCGTACAGAGCCTTGTCCACCGACAGCACACCTACCAGCGTGACGTTGGGGAAATCCAGCCCCTTGCCGATCATCTGCGTTCCCAGCATGATGTCATACTTGCCCTGCCGGAATTCCTGAAACCGTTCCTCGTAGGCATAGCGGGACATGGTGGTGTCCGCGTCCATGCGGAGGATCCGTGCTTCCGGCACGATCAGCCGGAGTTCTTCTTCCAGCCGCTGGGTGCCAAAGCCCATTTTCCGCAGGTGCTTTCCACCGCAGGAGGGACAGGTTTCCACCATGTCCTGCGTATGTCCGCAGTAGTGGCACATCAGGCTGTTGTTGACTTTGTGATAGGTCATGGGGATACTGCAATTGGGGCAGTACACCGGCTGATTGCAGGACGCACAGCTGATAATGGTATGATACCCGCGGCGGTTCAGCAGCAGCAGCGACTGGCTGCCCGATTCTAAGTTGTCCCGCAGTGCCTGTGCAAGCGTTTCGGAGAACATGCCCTCTTTGCCGAGAGTTCTCTCCTCCTGCATATCCACCACTTCCACGTGGGGCAGCGGTGTCTGATTATACCGCTGGTGCATCTCCAGCAGGGTATAGATTCCCCGTTTGGCAAAGTAGTAGCTTTCTACCGAAGGGGTTGCCGAAGCCAGCAGCAGCGGGCAGTGATGGGTCTGGCAGCGTTTTTTTGCCACGGAGATCGCATGATACCGCGGGGCACTGTCCGACTTATAGGTACGCTCGCCCTCCTCGTCCACGACGATCAGCCCCAGATTCTGCACCGGTGCAAAAACGGCACTTCTGGTGCCGATGATGATCTTCACCGCACCGGAAGCGATGCTCCGCCACGTTTCGCTCCGCTGCCCCAAGGACAGCTCACTGTGGATCACCGCCACGATATTGCCGAACAGCTGATAGAACTGTTCCACGATCTGGGGCGTAAGAGCGATTTCCGGCACCAGCAGGATCACCTGCTTTCCACGCTGCACCACGGTGTCGATCAACCGGATAAACACGCTGGTCTTGCCGCTGCCGGTGACACCGTGCAGTAAAAAGCAGTGCATGCCCTCGCCCAGTGCAGCGACCATGCGGTCATATACTGCCTGCTGTTCCGCGGACAGCACGATGTCTGCGGGCTGGCGGGTCTGACCGCTGGCGGCATATGTGTGCAGCGGCGGCTTCACCGTATAGGATTCCACCACGCCGTTCTGCACCAGCTTTTTCGCCACCGCTGTAGTCACGCCGCTGAGATAGCACGCCTCTTTTTCCGAAACGGCACCGGTTTCCTGTAAGATCCGCACCAGCTTCTGCTGGGTTTTGGTCACAGGCGGCACTTCGTCCGGCGGGGCTGCCATTCGCAGCATCTTGATGCCGGTCTGTCCGTGGGTCTTTTCCTTTACCGTTTCCTGCCGGAGCAGAAAGCCTTTCTGCACCAGCGTATCCACGATTTTTTTGCCCTGTGTATCTGCGTCCGCCAGAATCCGCCGGAATTCCTGCTTGGTCTTTGCTCCCCGCAGGAAAAACAGCAGGTGTGCTTCGGCATCTGTCAGCGGGCCGTCCGGCTGCGGCTCTGCCAGCGAAATGGTTTCCACCAGCTGCACCTGCATGCCGGCAGGCAAAATGGTTCGCACTGCATCGTAATATGTACAGAACGTCATTTCCTTGAGCCAGAACACCAGATCCAGCATTTCCGGCGACAAGATCGGCTGTTTGTCCACCACCGCAAGCACTGGCTTCAGCTGCTGTTCGGGCTGGGCAGCCTGTTCTGCACAGGACAGCACGATTCCCACACGTTTGGCATTTCCCTTGCCGAACGGCACGACTACACGGCAGCCGGCAGGGATCTCCTGCATGGCAATGTAGGAAAACAGCCGGTCAAACGTATAAGAAGCCGCACAGACTGCCACGCCTACGCACCAGATTTTCGGCAATTCCGCTTGTTTTTCCATTTACTTAGTGGTTCTGAGCCGGTTCTTCGAAGTTGTCTACGATACGATATTTTCCGGCAGCCAGTTCGCGAATAGCTGTTTTCACCGGCTTTTCCTCTAATGTTTTTCCATTTTCATACAGTTCATCGGCAATCTCGCGGGCACGTTTCGCCACGCCGATTACCAGAGAATAACTGCTTTCATTTTTTGTAATCAGCTGATTGACAGACGGTCTTAACATATTCATTTTCCAAGCACCTCTTTGATTTCTTCCAAATTTTTCTTTGTTTTATGAGATTCTGCACACAAGATTGCGTTGACATCAGCAATCGCCGCAGACAAGTCATCGTTAATCACAACGTAATCGTATTTTTCCGCAAAACCGATTTCCCGTTTTGCCTGTGCCACACGCTTCTGCACCACTTCTTCTGCCTCAGTGCCACGACCGCGAAGCCGGTTTTCCAGTTCTGTCATAGACGGCGGCAGGATAAACACGAACACTGCGTCCGGACGAGCCGCACGAACTTTCATAGCACCTTCGACTTCGATTTCCAGAATGACACTTTTTCCCATTGCCAGCTGTTCTTCCACCGGCTGTTTCGGCGAACCGTAATAGTGGTCACAGTAGCCGGCATATTCCAAGAAACCGTCCTGTTCGATCAGGGCTTCAAAGGCTTCGTTGGTCATAAAGCGATAGTTGACACCGTCCACTTCGCCGGGGCGGGGATCACGCGTGGTTGCCGAAACAGAAAAATACAGGTCAGGATTTTTCAGCACCTCTTTCAGCACGGTGCCTTTTCCGCAGCCCGACGGACCGGAGATGACAAACAATGTTCCTTTTTTCATGCTGCATACTTCCTTTCTCATTCGATATTTTGAATCTGTTCCCGAATTTTTTCGATTTCAGACTTCATATCTACCACCAATTTGGTGATTTCCAAATGCTGCGATTTTGAGCCGGTGGTGTTGACTTCCCGATTCAGTTCCTGCACCAGAAAATCCATTTTTCTGCCTACCGGTTCCGTACTGGTCAGGAATACACGGAACTGTGCAATGTGGCTCCGCAGCCGCACCAGTTCTTCGTCTACCGCGATTTTTTCCGCAACCACGGCAGCTTCTGTCACCAGACGGGATTCGTCCACAGTCCGGTCGCCCAGCAATTCTGTGATTTTCCGGTACAGCTTTTCATAGTACTGCTGCACGGTTTCCGGCACCAGCTTTTCCACGGCATCGGTCATTTCCGCCAGACGATCCAGATGAAATGCCACATCATCTGCCAGACGCTTGCCCTCGGTTTCCCGCATTGCCACGAACTGCTGCAACGCTTCTGCCATGACTGGCTGGACTTCGTTCCAGATCACATCGGGATCATCTGCCACCTGCTGCACCTGAAAGGCATCGGGAATCCGCAGCAGTGTGGAAAGCGGCAGGGCATCTGTCGCATTGCCGTTTTCGTCCGCCGCAGTGCCCAGCATGATCTGGTTCCTGCGGAAGCCGGACTCCCGAAGCAGTGCATTTTCCGCCGCAACGGCTTGCAGATATGCCGTCACCACGTCGTGATTGATTTCCACCACAGTGGATTTTGCACCGATCGTCTGCATGGTGAGCGTTACCTCGACCTTGCCGCGGGAAATTTTCTGCTGCACCTGTTCTTTCAGTTTTTCTTCCAGATAGCTGAAGCTGCGGGGCAGCCGCACAGAGGTTTCCAGAAACCGGTGGTTCACGGAATGCACCTCTGCGGTGATCTCATAGCGTTCCGTCCGTGCCGTCGCACGACCGTATCCCGTCATACTTTTCAAAAATGTCACACTCCTCCGGAAACCGCCAGAGTTTCCATGCAATAATATTCCATAGTATCTTATTATAGCATTTTGGCACAGAAAAATCAAGTCATATTGTGAAACTTTTTCCGTGCCACCCAGACAGCAGACACCGACAATACAAAAAGGCACTACAGCCTTTACAGCTATAGTGCCTTTTGTATTAGATGAAAATCGTTGAGATTCGTGATTCTCTTATGCGTTCATGCTGGAGTTTTCCGGCAGACCCTTCAGAATGTGAACCAGGAACTTCAGCAGAGCCGTTGCATCGTTGCCGTCGATTTCGCCGTTCTGATCGTAGCAGTCGCCGTTCAGAGTCTGCTGTTCATTGAAGGATACAACATTTGCAGCCTTCTTGTTCAGCAGAACTGCGTCTGTAACATCTACAGAGCCGTCCAGATTGGTGTCGCCCAGCAGCAGCTGACCCGGAGTGATAGATACAGAAGAAACAGAAGTAGATGCAGTAGTTACATCAGAATCTGTAGTTTCAGTAGTTACATCAGTGGTAGCAGTTGTATCAGTAGTAGCAGCAGCCTTAACAGTTACCTTTACTTCAGCAGTCTTGCCGTCCTTGGAAACCTTGATTGTGGTTTCGCCTTCGGAAACACCAGTTACGTTACCATCAGCATCTACAGAAGCAATGGTAGAATCAGCAGACTCGAAAGTGCAGCCAGTCTGATTCGGCTTCAGGGTTTCGCTTTCGCCAACAGTGATCTCAATATCAGACGGTGTTACAACCAGATCTTCAGACGGAGTATCGTCACCATCAACCGGCATATCCGGATACAGTTCATGCATAGTACCCAGAGCCATCATGATGTCACCTGCATGCCAGAATCTGTGCAGAGTGAAGTAGTAATCATCGGTGTTGCCCTTTGCATCATAGCATTCCTTAGCATAATCGTACATGGTCTTGCCGTTAGCGTCCTTGCTCATGTACTCGCCAGTGGTATCCTTATAGTTGGAACGAATGTCTACGAATGCTACGCCGTCCTTAACGGTATCACCGTTCGGCATAGTACCGGTGTAACGGCTAGCGGACAGAACCTTGTTTTCACCGTTTGCACGAGTGCCGTCCGGCAGAGCCAGCTTGGTTTCCCACAGTCTCTTCAGGTTGGTGTTGTGGTCGGAAACGCCCAGACCAATATCATCACGATACTTGTTCCACTCTCTGTCGAGGAGCTGCTTGCCGAGGTACAGGGACTGCTGTGCCAGTTCTGTAGCAGAAGCAGCAGATGCAGTGGTCTTGTTCTCATAAGAAGTCTTTGCAGCAGCCATGTCGCTTGTTGCAACGCCCTTTGCCTTTGCATAGTAGATCAGAGTGTTTGCCAGAGAAGATACACAACCCAGGTCACCGTCGCCGTAGCCAACGATGGTGCAGGTCAGGTTGTTGTTATCCTGATATGTGCCCTTCCAATCGTTCGGCTGACCAGACCAGATCAGGCTGGACGGGATCGAGAAGGATTCGCCGTCATCAGTTATACCCTTAGACAGATCCGGAATTGTAAACTCTGTTTCAGTAGTATCATACGGCTCATACTTTGCAGAGAATGTCTTTTCGCCGTTTGCCTTACCCAAAATGGTGTTGTCCATGAACCAGCCTACCCAGCGATCCAGGATCTTTTCCAGAGCTTCGCTCAGCTTCAGACCAGTCTTGCCGACCTGCGGATCATTTGCATTGTCGCTCTTTACAACATAATACAGTTCAGCCAGACGCTGTACAGCCCATACCTGGTTACCGATCCAGTGGTTGGAACCCGGGTCAGCGTATACAGGGTGTTCCAGATAAGCCATATTATAGAAAGTAGCCTGACCGGACGGATACTGCTCATAACGGCCGTTCCAGGAGTTGGTGCAGCCGCCGGCGATCGGGCCGTCCTTAGACATCAGCCACAGGTACAGTTCCATCTGTCTGCTCAGAGAAGCTTCGAAGTCCTCTGTAGCACCCTGTGCTCTCATGCCTGCGTTCAGTGCAGAGTCATTTACCAGTGCATATGCAGCCAGCGGGTTCTGATAGAATTCGTGGCAGTGAGATGCACCGATCTGCCATGCCCAGGAGCCGTCCATTGCACCGCCCCAGGAGGTGTACCAGTTCATCAGATAATGCTTACCATTATCACTGCCGCCCTTAGCCCACTTGTCCTGGCAGCCAATTGCCTTGTAGTACTTATCGTACATATTGTTACGGGTTTCGTCACCCATCTTACCAGCCAGTGCAGAGATGGACTGACCGCCGCCCCACTTGGAGTCAACAGTCTGATCGCCGACACCCCATCTGTTTGCATCGTAAACAGCCTGAATTGCACGGTCTTCTGCGTCCGGTGCGTTGGTGTAAGACCACTGCTCAGCCGGCTTCTCTTCGGTGTTGAAGAAGCCCTTCATACCGCCGTTGCCGTTCAGACCATAGCCTACATCGTGCAGGTCGGTACAAGCGTGCGGAATGGTTTCCCAGCAGGATTCCTGTTCACCACGCTGGAAGGTGTTGATCAGTGTGAACTGTCTGCTGCCGGAAGTGGTAACGCCGCTCTGTGCACCCTTAGAGCCGTTCTTGCCGCCGAAGCCATACCAGTCATCAACGTCAGCCAGCCAGTGCATCAGGTACAGACCCTTATCGCTGCCGTATGCGGAGCAGAAGCTCTGGTGAATCGGGTTCTGTGCGGTGTTGCCCTGTGCCATATCGGTCGGATACTGTTCAATCTGACCCCACTCGTCGCTGTAAGTAGCACTCAGCTGACCGCCCTTCTGCATGAAGTTGCCGCCCTGCTGATCCGGGATCATAGTTGCTTCCATGGTCTTCCAAGCCTTAGCCAGATCGCCGATGGATTCGGTAGAAGCATCCTTGGTGTTCTTTACGGTTACTTCGCCCTTGCTTGCATCGTTTACGATGTTATCACGCATTGCAGCAGCCCATACCAGGTAGGACAGTGCTTCAGAAGTAGTTTCGTGACCGTAGTCCGGAGCTTCGATACACAGTTCTTCTACCGAGTGGAACGGGATACCCAGACCACCGGAAACGGTGTTTGTGCTGGACATATAACCGTTTTCCACACCGTTGGTTACAACGTCATCATACAGCGACATAAAGCGTGCTGCATAAGAGTCATCACCGTAAGCTTCGTCCTTAGTTCTGGAGCCGGCAGCAGATGCAGCAGTCGGCAGGATTGCCGAGCATGTCATTGCAGCAGCCAGTACAGCAGCCAGAAATGTTTTGCTTTTCTTGAATTGCATGTTTAGAAATTCCCCTCTCTGAAAGATAAATGTAGGAAATGGTGGAATGCCGCAGGCTCGCATCCTTTCTTCATGGCAGGACCCGGCGAACAGGCGACACATAATTTTGAGCGTATCCTTTGTCCATTTTCACAGAACGCACACAAGGATACCCTCTTTCATACCAAAAATTATACACCCCTTTGCAATCGATGTCAACCCTTTGCACAAATTCCTGCTGTTGAAAAACGCATTTTTGTAGCAATGTACAGATTCTCCACCGGTGTTTTGTGCAAGTTGACCTATATTTTTATGGCATCACATATCTTTTCCGTAGTTTTTTGTACTTTCGCCGGTTTTCCGTCTGTTTTTCACAGCCCTATCACACAAATATGGCATACTGCTTTTTGCGATACGCACAAGCTTTTCTGCCAGTTGCAGAAGCCCTTTTATCCATTTTTTCTATATTTCATGATATGGTTACATTCTATATATGACAACAACATATTATTTTGCGATAATAAGAGGAAGGTGCAAACTGCCTACAAAATGGCTTTTTGCAGAAAGGAGCATGATATGGTTGAAATTCAAAACCTGACCAAATACTATGGAAATAAAGCTGCTCTCAAAGGCATCAGCTTTACCATAAAGGAAAACGAGGTACTGGGCTTTCTGGGGCCGAACGGTGCCGGCAAGTCCACTACATTAAATATTATGGCAGGTGTCATTCCCGCCACCGGCGGCAGCGTCAAGATCCAGGGCTATGACATCGCCCAGCAGCCTGTCAAAGCAAAGCGATGCATTGGCTTTCTGCCGGAGATCCCGCCGGTCTATCCGGATATGAAGGTGCGGGAATATCTGAACTTCGCTGCCGGTCTGAAAGGCATTCCGGCGGCAAAACGCAAAGGCGAAGTGGAACGTGTCATGGAACGCCTCAAGATCACTGACGTGCAGAAGCGGCTGATCCGGAACCTCTCCAAGGGCTATAAGCAGCGTGTGGGATTTGCCATGGCGATCCTCGGCGACCCGCCGGTGCTGATCCTCGACGAACCTACTGTTGGTCTGGACCCGACACAGCTGATGGAAGTCCGCAACCTGATCCTGGATCTGCGGCGGAACCACGCCATTATCCTGAGTTCCCACATTCTGGGCGAGATCAGTGCTGTCTGCGACCGCATCGTCATCATCAACCACGGCGAGATCAAGGCAGACGACACCATTGAACGGCTGGAAGAAGCTGACGATTCCGGTCTGGTGGTAAAGCTGAAAGTACAGGGCAGTTCCAGAGAAGTGCCGAAGGTCGCCAGAAGTGTGGACGGCGTTGTCCGCGTGGACAATATTCAGTTTGTCCAAACTGGTGTCTATACATACGATGTGGAACTGGAAAATGACGGTGTGCGGAACGCTCTGCTCTCTGCACTGCTCCAGCACGGTCTGGAAGTACTGGAAATTTCCACCGAAAAGAAAAATCTGGAACAGGTATTTGTCAAGCTGGTCAATCAGAAGACCAAGCACTCCAGTCTGGAGGATCTGTTGCAGGAAATGGACGACGAAGCCGCACAGGAACCCGCAGCCCAGCCGGCAGAGGACAAGCCTGCCGCAAATGCTCCGGCGGAAGATGCTGCCGGAACAGACGGCAAGAAGGAGGACTAACCACCCATGTTTTCACTATATAAAAAGGAATTACAGAGTTACTTTCTGTCGCCGATCGCGTACTTTGTCATCGCGTTCTTTATGGCGACATTCTCCCTGACGTTCATTCAGGAGATCGGTAATGTTTCTTCATCTACCTATACGTTTTCGTTCTCCTCGATTTTTTACGTCAACATCTTCTATTTCATCTTCCTGCTGCCGCTGCTGACCATGCGGACATTCTCCGAGGAACGCAAAAACGGCACGGAAACCTTGCTGCTCTCCAGCCCGCTGAACGTCACGCAGATCGTTATGGCAAAGTTTCTCGCCACGGCGACCATTCTGCTGATCATGCTGGCGGCTTCCCTGTTCTATCCGATCATCACCTCCATTTATGGCCGTGTTATCTGGTCCAGCCTGATCTGTACCTATATCGGCTTCTTCCTGTTTGGTCTGGTGTGCATCGCCCTGGGCATCTTCATCTCCTCTCTGACAGAAATGCCCCTGCTGGCGATCCTGCTGAGCGAACTTGCCATGCTGATGCTGATCCTGATGGACAACCTGAGTGTCAACTCTTTCCTCTCCGGCATTCCGGTGCTCTCTGATGTATTGAGCTGGTTCTCGAACCAAACCAAATTCTATGTATTCTCCCAAGGTCTGATGCAGTTCTCCGACTTGCTGGGATATGTAACGGAAATCGCGGTATTCCTGATCTGGACTATCATTTCCATTGAAAAAAGACGCTGGAGCCGGAGGTAAGCTGCTATGAGTCAAAACAAACAAACAAACCGTTTCCACAACTGGAAAAACACCAAATTCGCCGGCATGGCAGTGACGCTTGCCATTCTGGTGCTGGTCATTGCTGTGGTTCTGAACATGATCGTTTCCCGTCTGGACTTCAGCTGGGACATCTCTCCCAACAAGCAGTACAGCCTGAGCTCCACCACGGAAAAATATCTGGATCAGCTGGACAGCGAGGGAAAAACTGTAGACTTCTACATTCTGACCACCAAGGACAGTCTGGAAAACGATATGAGTTCCCTCACCCTCTATCGGGCACTGGAAGCTTATGATGCCCACAAGTCGATCAACCTGATCTGGGTAGATCCGGACACCGACAACGACACCATGGAGAAGATCAACTCCGATAACGCATTCACCCTGTCCACCGGTGACATGGTCTTTATCTGCGACAACGTGAAAAAACGTGTCCCCGGTTCTTCCATGTATACCGTCTATACTGATGATGACGGCAACACCACCGGCGAGGACTTCAAGGGCGAAAACCTGATCACCGGTACGATCAAGGGCGTGGCGGAAAACCGCACACCGACTGTGTATTTCCTGTCCGGTCACGGCGAAAAGTCGCTGGACAGCTACACCAAGTTCACCACCAACCTGACCAACTACAACTACACCGCCAAGGAACTGAACCTGTCGGAAACTGACAGTGTGCCGGACGATGCGGCTCTGGTACTGGTGGCAGCACCCTCCAAGGATATTACCGATGCAGAAGCGGAAAAGCTGAATGCATATCTGGACAACGGCGGCAACATCAGCCTGCTGATGTCCCCCAACGGCGGTGCATTCGCCTATACCAATCTGGAAGCGATCATGAAGGACTACGGGTTCTACATGGACTATGACCGCGTTTCGGAAACCAACTCCAACTATCACATTTCCGGCGACAAGTACACCATTCAGTGTGAACTGAACGAACTGGACGACGACAGTGAAGCCACCGACCTGACTTCCTCTCTGCTCAATCAGGGACTGTACACCTTTATGCCGGAATCCCGCAGCTTCCGCTACAACGACGAGGGCGGCAAGTACACCATCGCTCCCCTGATCACCACCTATGACAGTGCAGAGGGCGAACCTTACGGCGGCATCAGCGACGATCCGGAAAAACAAAGCGGACAGATGCTTCTGGCGGCAGACTCCACCAGCATCGCCAGAAACGATTCCAAAATGGTCGTTTTCGGCAACGCGGAATTCATTGATGACGAACATGTCAGCGATGATACCGTTATCGTTCCGGTATACCTGTTCCTGAGCACGATCAGCTGGATGTATGACAGCGACATCGACATGGAAATTTCCACAAAGTCCACCACGAACGACTACATTTCCCTGCAGGATGCCGGATTCGCCAAGGGGCTGATGGTAGTGCTCACCGTCATTCCGGTAGCGATCATGGCTGCCGGCATTGGCATCTGGATCAAACGCCGGAATTCGTAATCCGTTTCTGCCCCAAGGAGGCAATTTTACAATATGAAACGACAACTCATTATCGGGCTGATTCTGGTTCTGCTGATCGGTGTGTGCTTCGGTGCCTATTTCGGCGTGGACTACTATCAGACTCAAAAAGAGGAAAAGGCTGCGGAAGAAGCGGCAGCTCTCCAGCTGAGTTCCTTTGATTCCGATGCAGTAACAAAGCTGGTGATCCACACACCGGAACTGGATTACACCATTGACAAGGACGACAACAGCCAGTGGCAGGTTGCCGAGGGGGATGCGATGCACATCAATACCTATTATATTGATGCCCTCTGCACCTACGGCTGTTCTCTGACAGCGACCAAGGATCTGGGAACTGCGGACAGCGACAAGCTGAAAACCTACGGGCTGTCCGATCCGATTTCGATCACCTACTACACCAGTGATGCGGACAAGCCGGAAAAGACCCTGTACATCGGCGGTCAGAACCCCACCAAGTCCAGCTTCTATGTGATGCAGGACGATGACGACCATGTGTATCTGGCAGATGTCAACACCGCCGGTTATCTCTATGTCACCAAAACGCAGATGCGTTACCGCTATCTCATGGACGACAAGAGTTCTGACATTCTCAAGCTGACCTTACAGCGGAACGGCGAAACGGTCTATACCTTTGAGGACACTTCCGGAAACTCTGACTACAAACTGACAGAACCGCTGGAAACGCCGATTGCGGTCAACAACGCCAACCTCTCTACCCTGTTCACCCAGCTTACCGAACTGGAAGCTGATGATTTCGGTGACAGCGATGTGACCGAGGACAAGTATGCCGAGTACGGATTCGACAAGCCGGCATACATGTTCCAGTTTACACAGGCGACCGGAGAAGTCACCACCCTTCTGGTGCAGGATTTCGATCCGCTGACATCTTCTTATGTAGACTGTCTGCACAAGGAAACCAACGAGATCCTGAAGCTGGACTCCAGCTATCTGGGATTTCTGCAAAAAAATGCTTCAGATTACATGGACGACACCGTCTGCTATTTCAGCATCAGTGAGGTTTCCGCACTGACCATGCAGTATCACGGTTCTTTCAATGACAAGACCATAGACATCGACGACAGCTTCACATTTGACGATGCCAGCACCACCTACAGCTGCAACGGAAAAAGCTTCAACAGCGACGACACGGAACTGACCGAGGCGTTCAAGACCTTCTACACCGCACTGTCCGAGATCTCCTACGAATCGCTGGACACTTCTGCACAGGTTCCGACAGATACCGAGCCGGCTCTCCACTTGGAGTATACCATGCTGGACGGCAGCACCCATGTGGTAAACCTTGTGAAAAAGGACGACACCACCTATTGGACATTCATTGACGGAGAATTCACCCACGCCGTTGTGCGGCAGCGTGCCTTGAGTGGTGAAGACAAGGTGCTGGAAACCTACACTGCATTCCAGAAGCTTCTGGAATCTGCTGCGGCGTAAACGCTGCATTGAATCATTGTATATTTCTCTGCGGAGATGCTACAGTTTTGTGGCATCTCCGTTTTTTGCGGCGAGTCGCCGCTGACCCTACGCCCCAATTTCAAAAGTGAAAAGGGTAGTGTTACGGCGGCAGCAGCCTCCTGTATGCCCCGCCGGGGGAGCTTTGTTGGTGAAAATCTCTTGTATAATCTTCGGGTGATACTGGAATCTTACAGTACAGGTGGAATGCGAACTCTTTTCTTTTTTTGCTTCTTTTTTCTTTTCAGTAAAGAAAAAAAGAAGCGTAACTCTT
The DNA here is from genome assembly GCF_003438725.1 of Ruminococcus sp. OM06-36AC. Classification (NCBI taxonomy): domain Bacteria; kingdom Bacillati; phylum Bacillota; class Clostridia; order Eubacteriales; family Oscillospiraceae; genus Ruminococcus; species Ruminococcus sp. OM06-36AC. The sequence continues at coordinate 120,612 of NZ_QSTT01000004.1, read as the reverse complement.
TGTGAAATCGGTTGGCTGCTGTAGCGAATACCCCTCAGTCAAGCCTACGGCTTGCCAGCTCAGCACAAGGCACGCCCTTCGGGTGCCCTAAAGGGGAGCCTTATATACAAGCTTGCAAACGCCGAATTCATTAAAGTTAATCGCCTGTACGAGTAAAATCTTAGAAAAACAACACTACACGTACAGGCAAGGACAACAACCGGCGTCGGCAAGCCCCAGGCGGACAGCGAGGGAAACGAGCGAATTCCGCCGGACGGTTTCGACATGGCTGCACTAGAAGTTACACTTTGCGGAGGAACCCCTCCACCAGCTTGCAAAACGCCGTAAAAAATAAGGTTTACCGTCTGCACAGGAAAACGCCTGAATATCAACATTACCGATACAGGCAAGGGCAACCACCGGCGTTGGCAAGCCACAGGCGGACAGCGAGGAACGAGCGAATTCCGCCGGACAGTTTCGACATGGCTGCACTAGAAAATTGCTGTTCTCAGTCAAGCCTGCGGGGCAATGTTGCAGATTTTCATGAAGAATCCTCTAAATCCATTGACAAAACGGTAAAAATGGATTATAATTGTAAAGGCAGTCCGACAAAAAACAGGTTTTCTGCTTCCTTGCCGTAGAACTGCCGCACAAAATCTGCGGACGTGTTTCCGTGTTTGGACAAGGACACGCCCTGAAAAGATCGAATTTTGGTATGAGGTGCAGCAATGAAAGTTCGCAGAAAGAAAAATCCCCACAATACAAAACTCTGGATTAATATCATGATCGGTGTCCTTTGCGGATTTATCGTGGTAGTATTTATCATCGTACTTCTGACACAGACCGGCAAGCCCAAGGTGGAGCAGCAGCTTTCTCCGGCGGCAAATGCACAGGCTCCAGTTGCTACACAGACGGAAGCCCCCACAGAGGCTCCCACCGAACCGCCTGCCCTGCTGACATATCCCACACCGGCAGACAACCTCACAGAACTGACCGCTTCGAATATCTCCAGCGAACATGCTGTGCTGCTGGACGTGGAAAACAACACCGTTCTGGCACAGCGGGATCCGGACGCACGCATTTATCCGGCATCGATGACAAAGATCATGACGCTTTTAGTGGCGGCGGAACATATCGAAAACATGGACGATACATTTACCATGACTTACGAGATCATTGCCCCGCTGATCGAAGCGGAAGCTTCCCGTGCCGGCTTTGAAGAGGGTGAAACCGTTTCCCTGAAAGATCTGATGTACGGGATCGCATTGCCCTCCGGTGCAGATGCTACCACCGCGATCGCCATTTATCTCTGCGGCTCTGAGGACGAATTCGTCAAGCTGATGAACGAAAAGGTGGAGGAACTGGGGCTGAAAAATACCCACTTCACCAACGCCAGCGGACTTTACGACCCCAACCACTACAGCACTGCCACGGACATTGCCATGCTGATGTCTGCGGTCATGGAAAATGATACCTGCCGCGAAATTCTGGGCACTTATCAGTACACCACCACTGCCACAGAGCAGCACCCGGAAGGCATTCTGCTGGAGAGCACCATGTACAGCCGCATGTACGGCAACGAAGTCACCGGCATTTCCATTGATGCCGGAAAGACCGGCTACACCGACGAGGCAGGCAACTGTCTGGTCAGCTATGCCACTGACACCGAGGGCAAGCATTTTATCGCTGTCACCGCCAAAGGCCCTACTTATTGGAGAGCCGTATTCGATACCTTTGCGATCTATGGTCTGATCCACAACGGCTATCCTATGCCGACAGACCTAAGCCCAGTGGAAACCGATGAAAACGGTTCTGCCGTGGACCCTACAGACACGTTCACCGATACTACTGATACTGCTGTGCCGGCTGCATAACCGAAACAGCAGCTTTCACAGGAAAGGAGGCTGGTTCCACGCTATGAGCAAACGGAAACAAAGACACATGAGTCCCGCCGGCTTTCTCCTTGCGTTAGTGCTCCTGATTGTCGGGATCTTCGCACTAGACGCATTTTACCGCGTTTTCTTGCAGAATGTTCCCGAAAATATTGTGGGCGTAGGCGGATTTGCTTCTACGCCGTCCGCCTCTGACACTTCTTCCGCAGGAGAGGAAAACGCTGATACCACCGAAGCAACACAACCCAGCGGAACGGTACTACAGCTGACCGCAGCCGATGAGGCAAACGGCTCTCTGATTCTGGTAGATGCCGCACATCCCTATGCCGGTGCACAGGCATGGACGGACTTTTCCGCCGTGACAGATACCAACGTCAAGCCCAGAGATACTTCCCTGCAAATGCAGTCGGAAATCACGGAGCCGCTGTGCAGTCTGTTCGATGCATACGCCGCTGCAAACGGCTATGCCAATCTACAGGTTTACAGCACGCTGGACACCACGCTGAGCAGCACCTCCATTTATACCAATGTTCTCCCTGACCGCAGCAGCGGCTACGGCTTTGACATTGGTCTGATCACCAGCACCGGCGAAGTTGTTCCCTACATCACCAAACGCAATGAGTGGATGGTGACGAACTCGTGGGAATACGGCTTTATTCTGCGGTATCCCAGCGACAAGACAGAAACCACCGGCACACCCTACGCCCCGCACCACTTCCGGTATGTGGGCAAAATCCATGCGGCGATCATGCACGAAAACAACTTCTGTCTGGAGGAATACCTGGACTATCTCCGGAATTACACCATGGAATCCGGCGGGCTGGCATATTCTGACGGCGTACAGTCTTACACGATCTACTACGTTCCCGCAGATGCCAGCGGCACCACAACGGTTTCCCTGCCGGAAAATGCGGTCTACACTGTTTCCGGTGACAACAGCAGCGGCTTTATCATCACCCTGACAAACGGAGCTGTCACGCCGGACAGCAGTTCTACAGAACCGGCATCTGAAACCGGCACTACAACCGCCGCTTATTAAGGAAACACTGAATAAAGCCCGCCTGACGGCTTTGCACGCAATCTGCTTGCAGATTTTCCGTCATATTGCACAGAAATCCCTTGCCAGACACCAAGTCTGCCTGCGGAATTTCTGTGCAATCTGCCGAAAAATCTGACTACGCATCTTACGCACAAGCTTTATTCAGTGTTTCCTTAAAACAACAAAAATCCGCCTGAAGAAAACACTTCAGGCGGATTTTTTTATATAGGGCAATGCTTCGGTCAGTTTTTCAGAACATCGCTCCATGTTGCCTTGATTCCGGCTCCATGCATTGCGATGTACAGCAGCAAATAGTAGAGATCCTGCGAATCCAGTTTGTTGTCATTGTTGATGTCCATCATCAGGATCAGCCAGCGGTTGACAGTCGAATCCTCGTGGAAAACCACGTCCTTTTCGCCCACAGCTGTTCTCGCAATATACAGCAGCAGTTCGAAAACGTCCTGCGAATCCACCTCGCCGTCCATGTTGGCATCACCACGGGTACGCGGCAAAATAATTGGCTTGGTCGTCGTCGCAGTGGCAGTTGTCGTGGTGGCTGCGGTGGTGTTGGTGGTAGTTCCGGAACTGGTGGCAGTACTGGTTTCCGACGTGGTTTCCGCAGTCGTCGTTGCTTCCGTCGTCAGAATGGGAATCGTAGACGTTGCGGTAGTTTCCGTGGTACTGCTCTCTGTTGTAGTCGTCGTGGTTGTTTCTGTCGTAGTAGTTGTTGTGGTGGTCGTGGTGGTCGTTTCTTCCGTAGTTGTAAAAGTCGTAGTTGTGGTGGTCGTCGTTGTCGTGGTTTCTGTCGTGGTTGTAGTAGTCGTCGTCGTTGTCGTAGTAGTCGTTGTGGTAGTTGTCGTTGTCGTTGTGGCAGAAGTCGTAGTGGTTGTTGTGGTGGTAGTGGTAGTAGTCGTCGTCGTTGTTGTTGTCGTGGTTGTCGTTGTCTTTTTAGTGAATGCTTCCTCTGTGGTAGTTGTCGCAGTCGTGGTAGTCGTGACCGGCTTCTTGGTGAACGTTTCTTCGGTAGTAGTCGTCATAGTCGTTGTCGTGGTGATCGGCTTTTTCGTAAACGTTTCATCGGTGGTTGTCGTTGCCGTAGTCGACTCCGTGGTTTTCGCAGTGGTGCTTTCTGTAGTCGTCAGCGAGGTAGTCGTTTCTGTAGTAGTAGTGGTAGTAGTTACAGTCGTTTCTGCGGTGGTGGTTGTCATTTCCGTCGTAGTTTCGGTGGTTGTTTCTGTGGTAGTCGCAGTGGTTTCTGTCGTGGTCGTTTCTGTGGTAGTAGTTTCGGTGGTGGTTTCCGTTGTAGTGGTGGTTGTTGTTGTCGTAGTCGTCGTCGTTGTGGTTTCCGTTGTTGTGACCGGCTTTTCCTTGGCAGAAACGACAATGGTGCCGATCGCGGTTTCATAGTTGGAACTGTCCGCGGGAACGAACTTCCATTGCAGCTGGTTTCTGCCGGCTTTGAAAGTGCTCGGTGTGTCTGCCGTCCACATCAGAATGCCCTCGGTATTGGCAGTGTCCAGCCGTATCGGCGGCACGTCATCACCTTCGGTATATTCCGCGGAATCGTCCCATATCACAGTCACCTTGGGCACCGCTTTTTCAATGACAAATTCCAGCGATACGCTGCCCGACCAGAGAGAGCCCTCTGCCCCGCTGACCACAATCGTTCCTCTGCCGGCGTTGAGATTGTTCTCATAGGAAAGCGTGTAATCCGTGCCCTGTTTCAGCTCGTTGCCTCCTGCAACTACGATCACGTCCGGTGTCAGCGGTTCGCCGGTATAGAAAATGTTCTTCTCATTTTCCAGCGTCACATCGACGATGTTCATGGGAATGTCTTGCAGCTGCACAGTGAAAGATGCAGTCACATTGGGATTTCCTGTGTTATAAGTATAAGTGATATTTTGCAGCGGATCTGTTATATAAACCTTTGTGCCGCTGCATTCGGCGTTGTTCCACGTCTGTACAAGGTCTAACCGGAACCCGCTCCACTGCGTCGGTTCCAGATACAGATCTTTTCTGTTGCAGGACGGCTTTTTCAGAACCACACAATTTTGCAGATCGCAGACAGTCATCGGTGCCTGCTCCGACAGGTTCAGTGCCAGCAGCGGATTGCTGCCGGCGTAAAGCATATCCAGCTGATGCAGATTGGTCAGCATCAGCCAGCCCAGCTGGTTGCCGCTGCAATCCAGTTCTTCCAGAGCCTGCTGATTGTTGATGTTCAGAGAATTCAGCTGATTTTCCGCACAGTTCAGCACCCGCAGTGAAACCGTTCCCCACGTGAAGCCTGTCAGCTGATTCTTGCGGCAGTCCACTTCTTTCAGTGCCGTACAGCGGGACAGATCCAAGGTTGTCAGCTGGTTGTTGTCACAAATCAGCTTTTCCAGCTGTAGGTTGGACAGATACAGAGAAGTCAGCTCGTTCTCCCCGCAGTCCAGCAATTGCAGTTCCGGCAGAACATTGACGCTCAGGCTTTGCAGATGCAAGCCGCGGCAGTGCAGCTCTGTCAGCCGATAGAAGTCCGTCAGGTTCAGTTCCCGCAGTGCGGTATTGCTACAGTCCAGCACCTCCAATTTCTCGGAAATTCCGGACAGATCGGAGATCGAATTCCCTGCACAGTTCAGCTGCACCAGATTCGGGAAGTAAGAAATCCCCGTCAGGTCGGCAATGCCGCAGTTCGAAATGTCCAGCTGTGTTACCGCTTTCTGCTCGGAAATTTGCAGCATGCCGTCCCCGTTTTTGTCCAGAGATTGCAGCACATAGGAACGAAGCACATCGTCCGGAAAATGCTCTGTATCAATAGCAACGGCATCTTCTTCCATGACTGTGGGGATCCATGTGAACGATACCGTCCGGCTGGCATCACCGGCATCGATCTGGTACGCATAGCGTACCTCCTGCGAACGGTCGTTCACTGTCAGCACATTCTCCGTACAGGTGGCATTCTGCCACATATCCGGCTGCACCTTTGACGGCTGGAAACCGTCTGCAAGGGCAGACAGATCTACCTGTCCCATGGCGTTGAACGGTATGCTTCGGGTGTTATCGATCACTTCCACCCGCTGTAATTTTGACAGACCAGTCACGTCCAGTGCGATCAGGTGATTCTCCGTGCACCGCAGTGTTTCCAGCTGTTTCTGTGCCGAAACGTCCAGTGTGGTCAGCTGGTTGCCGGAGCAGTCCAGCGTTTGCAGCTGTGTCAGTGTGCCCAGTTCCAGCACAGTCAGCTGATTGCCCTCGCACGCCAGTTTCGTCAGTTCCGTCAATTTGGAGAGTTCCAACGCCGTCAGCTGGTTCGATGCACAGCTGAGTTCCTTCAGCAATGTATTGGCAGAGCAATCCAGCGTGGTCAGCTGGTTATTGTTGCAGTTCAGCTTTTCCAGCTGCCCCAGCGTCCGCAGGGGAATTGTTGTCAGCTTATTATTGGAGCAGTTCAGCGTTTGCAGTGCTGTAAAGTATTCCACGCCGGTCAGGTCGGCGATCTCGTTGACCGAAACGTCCAGTTCTGTGACTTGTTTCAGTTCCGACCGGGAAAGCAGTCCGTCACTGTCGGTGTCATACCGGACAACGATACGGCGGAAATTTTCGTCCGGAAAATGCTCTGCATCAATGGGCACACCCGTTTCCTCTGCTGCCTGCGGCACCAGTGTAAATGTGATCACACTGTCCGGATCATCTGCCTGCGCCTGATACTGATATGACACACTCCAGCCGGGGTCTGTGACATAGATACCGCCTGCACCTGCCTCACCATTGGTAATGCTGCCCTGTACCACGCGGGACGGCTGAAAGTTCTCCGCCAGATCTGCAAAGCGGATCCGGTTCAGGCTGTCCATTGCAACAGTACATTTGTTGCGTGCCGCACTCAGCTTTTGCAGTGTCACGCAATCAGCTGCTTGCAATGCAGTCAGCTGATTGTTGATGCACACCAGCGATTCCAGATTCGGCAGCGACTCGGTTTTCAGCACGGTCAGCTGGTTGTTGGAACAATTCAGTGTAGCCAGTTCCGGACACTGTTCCACCGCCAGTGCCGGAATCTGGTTGCTGGCACAGTTCAGGGATCTCAGTACGGAAAGAGCTGATAAGTCTAAAGCAGTCAGCTTATTCATGGAACAATTCAGCGTGGTCAGTTGGGACAGTCCGCCCAGTTCCAGCGAAGTCAGCTGATTCAGCGAACAGTTCAATGTCGTCAGTTCCGGCGAATTCGTCAGATCCAGCGTTTTTAGGCGGCACTGGGCACAGTAGAGCACTTGCAGATGAGAAAGAGAAGCAACAGAGAGTTCCTGCAATGTGCTGTTGCTGGAGCAGCGGAGTTCCTCCAGAAGGCTGTTCTCCGGCAGTACCAGCGAGGAGAGATTATTACTGGAACAGTTCAGCGTTTTCAGTTGAGAAAGCGTTGTCAGATCCAGCTTCCGCAGATTGTTGGCGGAGCAGTCCAGCGTTTCCAGCCGGACAAAATACTGGATTCCGGTCAGATCCCAGATAGACTTCCCGCCGATGAGCATTTCTGTTACGGCAAACAGTTCCCCGCGGGAAAGGCTGCCGTCGGCATTGGTGTCCAGTCCCTGTACATAGCTGCGGAATGCACTGTCCGGAAAATGTACTGCATCAACAGGCAGCAGCAGTTCCTCTGGCTGTAAGGTAAACTGCACCGTCTGGGTTCTGGCGGCATCGAGATAATAGGTATAGGTCACCGGCTGGCTAAGGTCTGCCACCGTCAGAACACCGTCCTGCACCGTGCCGTTTGTCCAGTTCTCTGCCTGCTCTGCGGAGAAGCCGGACAGTTGGGACAAGTCCAGCTGTCCCAGAATATCCGGCGAGATCGCAGCCACGTTTCCATCAGCAGACACTGTGCCGTCTGCCAGTTTCGTGCCGTCGATTTGCAGGGCACAGAGTTGGTTGTCCGCACAGAACAGCTCTTGCAGGTTGCTCTGCCTGCTCAGTTCCAGAGAGGTCAGCTGGTTTTGTTTGCAGGAGAGCACCTCCAGCGAGGATTCTTCCGGCAGCAGCAGTTCTTTCAGCCCGCAGCCGTCACAGGACAGCATCTTCAAAGCGGAAAATCCGGAAACGTCCAGTCGTTCTAAAGAAATTCCGCTGCACTGCAAATTCTCCAGCCAGCACAGCTGTTCCATTCCGGTAAGGTCTGTGATGCCGCTGTCTGCGGAAATCGTCAGGATTTTGGCTGCCTGTAGTTCCGCCAGCGAGAGCCAGCTGTTTCCGTCAGTGTCAAAGCTGTCGCGAACAAGGCTCCGGAATGCTGCGTCCGGAAAATGCTCCTCGTTCAGCTGCAAATAACACGCTTCGTCCGGCTGCAATGTCAGGGTGAACGTTGCCACCGGCACTGCCTGCTGGCTGTCCAGCCGGTAGCCATAAGCCACATGTTCGGTGTCTGCCGGAATTTGCAGTACATTGGCGGCATCTTCCTTCACAGAAGCGTTCTCCCAGCCGGTGATGCGGTCTTGTTCCAGTTCCGGCAGATTGTTCAGGTCATAGCTGTACGCTCCCGCCCGTTCCGGCTGCGGCACAATGGCACGCTGATTGCCGGCAGTTTCCAGTATTTCCAGCGTCAGTCCGGTGGTGTCCAGTTCCACCAGCTGGTTCTGGGAACAGTCCAGTTCGCGGAGAGCAGAACACTCCGACAGGAACAGGGACGACAGGGCATTTTCCGAGCAGTCCAGTTTCTGAAGAAGGGCATTGTATACGTCCAGTTCTGTCAGCTGGTTGCCGGAGCAGTCCACTTCCTCCAGCTTGGCATTCTGGGAAAAGTTCAGCGTAGTCAGCTGATTGTTGGAACAGTTTACAGTCTGCAAATTGGAATTCGCAGAAACGTCCAGTGCTGCCAGCTGATTGCCGGAGCAGTCCACAGTCTGCAAATTGGAATTCGCAGAAACGTCCAGTGCTGCCAGCTGGTTGTTGGAACAGTTTACAGTCTGCAAATTGGAATTTGCAGAAACGTCCAGTGCTGCCAGCTGATTATTGGAACAGTTTACAGTCTGCAAATTGGAATTCGCAGAAACGTCCAGTGCTGCCAGCTGGTTGCCGGAGCAGTCCAGCGTTCCCAAAAGGGCGTAGGAATCCAGCGACAACTCTGTCAGAGCACAGTCACTACAGTCCAACATCACCAAAAAGGAAAACGCACCGTTTTTCTCCGGCAGTTTCAGTGCAGACAAATCCGGATTCGCAGAGCAATTCAGCTGCAACAGTTGTGCAGCACCGGAAATATCCAATGCCGACAACGTGTTTCCGGAACAATCCAGCTGCTGCAATTTGGAAAAGACATCGATCCCCGTCAGATCGGCAATGCCCTGCTGGGATACATTCAGGTCAACGACTTCGCTGCATTCCGCCGCGGACAGCATGTTGTCACCGTCGCTGTCCAGCTGTTCGGAAATGTAGTTCCGGAACTGCTCGTCCGGAAATCGTTCTGCCGAAATGGCGATCTCCTCCCCCGCCGCCGCATCTGCTGCAAATGCCGGCAGCGGCAGGCTGGTCACAGCCATCATGCCCGCCAGTAAAAAGCTAAGGCAACGGTATCGATTCGTGTTTGGGTTCTGCACAAACATCGCTTCCTCTCTATGCAGGCAGCCTCACGCCGAACCTACCTGACAGACTGACATGACGCTGCTTTCAGAGCCTCCGGAAAGCACTTCCGGAGGCGTTTTTTATCTAAGGCAATACCGCACAAAGAGCGTCTGGCGACTTTGCACGCCATCTGCTTGCAAATTTCCCGTCATATGTCACAAAAATGCTCGTGAATACATCCAGTATTCACTCCGCTTTTTGTTTCATCTGACGAGAAATTTGACGACGCATCTGTCGCACAATCTTTGTGCGGTATTGCCCTAAAGTCATACATTAATATTATAGCACAAATGCCACAAAAAGTCAAACATATTTTTCCATTTTTCGGTTTTCAAATCTAATTTCTATTTCGTTGCAAAATTGCCAAAGAAGCAAGAACTTGTGGAAAAATTCTGTAAGGCAGCCGGTGTTTCCGTCATTCCTCACAAAAACAGCGTTGTCAAATTCTACAAAAAAGCTATTGACAAAAGGGATAAAATCGATTATAATGTAAGAAATATCGTATGTATACTCATGCACTGAAAGGGGCTTATTCTTATGAGATCAAATTGGAGAAAAACTATTGCAGGCATCGTTGCCATTGCGGCACTGATTCCCTGCTGTCTGGGCACGACCGCTTATGCAGCACCTCAGAGTGCCGCCGACACGGTGATCTCGGCAGTGATGCCGGAACTGGAAGAACCGATGCCGTCCAGTCAGGTCGATGCACAGATCGCAGCAGATGTGAAAGCAGCGATCAGCGGCACTGCCGGCGGTCTGGAAACCATTCCCACACCGAATTATGCGGAAGATCCCGACGTTGTGATTCCGGACGGCAAACCGACACAGGACGGCAAGCTGTACTACAAGATCGTATCGAAAAAGGCACAGATCACCGGCTGTGCGCCGGGCACCACTGATCTGGTGATTCCGGATACCATTTATGACGAAGAGGACGAAGAAGATTATCCGGTAACCTTTATTGCTGCGGCTGCATTCTACGGCAACAAGGAATTGCAGACCGTCACCATGCCGGACGGTATGGTGGGCATCGGTGCAAACGCATTTCTGGGCTGTACCAATCTGACCAGCGTCAGCATGCCGGACAGCGTGGCTTCCATTAACGGCGGTGCGTTCTGCTCCTGCTCCAACCTGACAGACATCAAGCTGCCGGCAAGCCTGTACTTTGTCGGTGACGATGCATTCTCCTACTGTGCATCTCTGGAATCCATCACGATCCCCGGAAATCTGACTTCCATCGGCTCTACCATGTTTGCAAACTGTGCAAAGCTGAAAACTGTCGTTCTGGAAGAAGGCGTACAGAGCATCGGTTCCAATGCATTCTATGGCTGTTCAAGTCTGGACACTGTGCAGTTCCCCGAAAGCTCCTGCACCAGAATCAACGCAAATGCCTTTACTTATTCCGGTCTGTCTTCTATCGAACTGCCGGACAGTGTGACTAATGTTGCAACAGCAGCATTCAGCCACTGCCAGAATCTGAAAACTGTCAAGCTGTCCTCCGGCATGACTTCCCTGCGGAAGGACACCTTTGCATACAGCGGTCTGGAAAGCATTGAAATTCCGGACAGCATCACCACGATCAAATCCGGCGTATTCGCTTATTGCAGCAACTTGAAATCCGTAACACTGCCGCAGACACTGAAGCAGGTGGACGAGATCGTATTCTACAGCTGCGGTTCTCTGGAAAGCATTGTCCTGCCGGATTCTCTGACCAAGATCAGTGACAACCTGTTCTATCGCTGCACCAGCCTGAATGATGTCAAGTTCGGGGCAAATGTTAACTCGATCGGTGCTTCTGCATTCTACGGCTGCACCAGTCTGACAGAAGTCAACATTCCGGATACCGTCACCAAGCTGGGACAGAGTGCCTTTGCAGAGTGCACCAATGTTACCAAAATCACTGTTCCGGACTCTGTGACCGATCTCGGCAAGTGGACATTCTACAACAATGCCAACCTGACCGATGTCACCATCGGCAACGGCGTTACCAATCTGGATAACTACCTGTTCTACCGCTGCAATAAACTGGACAATGTTACCGTTCCGGAAAGCGTTAAAAAGGTGGGACAGTACGCCTTCGGCGGCTGCACTTCTATGAGCAACATTCAGCTTCCGGATTCTCTGGAATCGATCGACAAGTGTGCATTCGTAGACTGCGATTCTCTCACAAATATCACCATTCCGAAAAACGTTTCCTCTATCGGCAGCAATGCATTCGGCTACAAAGTGGAAAAGGATACGCTTGTAAAGGGCAATGATATGACCATTACCGGCAATGAGAGCACTGCCGCAAAGGACTACGCAAACGCAAACGACATCACATTTGATTCGCTGGATCCGATCACGACTACAAATACCACCGTTCCGGTAGCAACAGACACCACCGTTCCGGTAGCAACGGATACCACCAAGACGACAGAAGGCAGCAACAGCGGTACAACTGAAACGGTTCCTGCCGGTGTCGTTCTGTACGGCGATGTCAATCTGGACGGCCGTGTAGATGTTACCGACTGTGTTCTGCTGAACAAGGCAGTTGCCGGTTCGGTACAGCTGGACACCGCAGCGAACAAGAATGCAGACTGCAACGGCAACGGCGAAATCAGCTCTGATGACGCAACTGTTCTGATGCAGTTCATTGTAAACCTCGTCAAGACGCTGCCGTACAACGGCTGATCTCAGAACCTGTCTTCACAATCATTTGCAAACCATTTCATGATATGACAAAAGGCACAGCTTTTTCGGAAGCTGTGCCTTTTCATTATATCCGTTGTTATGCCGGCAGCCGTGGGATCAGCTGCATGAGGAACATCGCCAGCAGCTGGCTGTCCCTGCTGTCCACTGTGCCGTCTGCGTTACAGTCCATCGCGGGTCGCTGCACTTCGCTGCCCTGTACGCTGCCCAACAGGTACTGATTCAGCAGCACCAGATCATCTACCCTGCACACGCCGTCATTGTTACAGTCCCCCACCTCCGGCAGCAGAATCTCTCCGGCAGTGACAGTTGTTGCTGTCGTGGTTGCAGTGGTGCTGTCAGAAGTAGTCTGTGTTGTCGCTCGGGTCGTGGTTGTCGTCTGTGTGGTGGTCGTTGTCGTTTCAGTTGCAGCTGTGGTTGCGGCAGTCGTCACAGTCCCGAACGACAGAAATGTCCGGTCATACTTTTTCGCGTAAGCCTGTGCGGTAGAACCCGCATAGCCGTAAAGCACCGTTTCCGCAGGAACTACCGATGCTGCCCCAAAGGTGCAGTCACTGGAATAAACACGCAGCGTGTTCAAACTGGTACACGCCGCAAAAGCACCTGCTCCCACAAGGGTAACTGTCTGCGGCAGCGTGGCAGTCTGCAACGCAGAACAGTTCCGGAACGAGTGGTATTCCACGCGGGAAGTCAAAATCATGGAAACCGCCTGCAAAGCGGTACAGTTTTCAAACGCCCCGATGCCGCCGGTGCCGTAGGAAACCGCAGTCACGGTTTTCGGCAGGTCCACCAGTTGTACGGCAGTGTTTCCGGCAAATGCTCCTTTGATCGCTGTAACCGGCAGCCCGTCTGCCTCCTCCGGCACGGAAACAAATACGTCCTCGCCAGTGTACGCCGTCAGAACCGCGTGGTCTGTGTACAGCTGGTAAGTGAAATCTTCCTCTGTCAGAACAGTACCCGTTTCATCAGTGCCGTCGTCCTCCGACACGTCCGGCAGGTCATAGAGATAGTCCCATCTCTCGCCGTCTGCCGTGTTGGGCGTGTGATTCTTGGAAAAACTCGTTTCTCCCGCGGCAAAATATTTGTCTGAACTGGTGGAGTCGTTCCACGTCACATCAAAATAATAATAGTAGCCGTCGTCCATTTGAGCCATGTTCCACGCATGCCCGCCGCCGTTTCCCAGCCCGATAATGTAGGCATTCGCCACGCCGGCAGCGTTCATCAGCAGCTGGAACGCCTTGGCATAGCCCTCGCACACTGCCGCACAATAGCGTTCATCAAACGCCCCTACAATGCTGTGTGATGCCATAGAATCGTCCGGATTACCGTTGGCATCATAGGCGTAAGTCAGGCTGTTGCAGAGCCAGTCATTGGCGGCTCTGGCTTTTGCCCATGCAGTATCCTGTGCTTCCACCTGTTCCCGTGCCGCAGTGATCTGTGTTTCCAGTGCACGGCGTTCCGCCTGTCGTGCCGTCCCGCTGGTGTATTCCTCGACGCAGGCGATATAAACCGCACCAACATAGTTTTCTTCCGTTTCAAAATCGTAGTCCATGCTGTACAAGTAGTTGTTCCCCACAAAAAAATACATGGGATTGTCATTGCGGAACATGGAAATGACCTTGACGGTATCCTCGTTGGAGAGAGAAGAATCCGTATTGCTGACTATGGCAAAGCAGGGTAACTTTTCCTCATCAGAACCGTAAGACACTCCTTCTGCCGCCGCAGTTCCGGTATAAAATGCATGTGCCGCCGCCTTGATCTTGCGGTATAGACTTTTTTGTGCATCGTTCAGAACGTCATAGCCCATTGTGGAACTGTAAATGTCCTCCGGATACGCTGCCTGTTCGTCCGGGGACGTGTTCCCTGCCCCGTAAAGGGCAATTTCCGGCGTGTGTTCCACCGGAATTCCCTGCACCGAAAGCAGATCATCCGTCATGGCAGTTTCCGCCGCAGACACCGGCGGCAATGCCGAAAGCGATGGCATCAGCATTGCCGCCGCCAAAAAAAGCCCCATCCTGGGGGTGATCCAATTGTGCCGCATTTGCCGACACCTCCTTTTTCTGCAATTGCAGAATTTTCAACTGCTTTTATTATATCATATTTATAGTTTTCTGTCAATTCAGAGATGCATCTTTGTGCAAATTTACATCACTCACAAAAATTTCCTCCGATTCCAAAAATTCGGTGAGGAATTCGTGCTGTGCAATTGGAAATCCACTAATTTTTTCAAACTGTTACATCTGGTTTTGTGCTTTTTCCCAGTCAATCGACACTTTTAGGTTGGAAAATCATTGGAAACGTACAATTTTCAGAAAATCGTTCGGCATTATTGACAAAAAAACTGAAATCAGTTATAATAGTAAAGTATGTTGTGTTCCGCTTGTTTTTATACGGCACACAGGTGTTTATCGCGGAGAAACCGGCATCCCAACGAGAGCCTGTCGGTTTCTCCCAGCTTCATGTATAAGGAGAGAGGTTTTTTCATGAGTCTAAAACTGTTCGAAGTGGCAGGCACGCATATTTTCAGCATGTCCGCCATTGTCATGGTCCTGTTCTTTGTCTTTGCGATCATCGTCGTAGGCTATCTGCTGGGCAAGATCAACATCAAGGGCGTTTCGCTGGGAACCGCTGCCATCTTTCTGGTGGCTCTGGCCGTTGGCCACTTCAAGGGCGTGGCATTCGGCGACAACGGCATTGCCGCATGGATCGCTGACGTAGAGGCACAGGACGCTGTCAACTTTTACTTCAAGTTGATCCAGAGCTTTGGTCTGATCCTGTTCGTCACTTCCGTTGGTCTGATCGCCGGTCCGACATTCTTCAAGAATCTGAAGAAAAACGCCAAGTCCTACGTTCTGCTGGGTGCGATCATCATTGCTGCCGGTGCAGGTGTCTGTGCTCTGATCACACTGCTGGTGCCGGATATGAATTCTGCCATGAGCGTTGGTCTGCTGTCCGGTGCACTGACCAGTACGCCGGCATTTGCCGCAGCACAGGAAGCGATCGGGGAAAGTTCTCCGGTGTTCAAGGAAATCGCCGTAGGGCATGCCGTGGCATATCCGTTCGGCGTTATCGGCGTTGTTCTGTTCGTGCAGATCGTACCGAAGGTACTGAAAGCCAACATGGACGAAGAACGTGCCAAGCTGACTTCTGTAGACACTGGCGAAGAAAGCCCGCTGAAGCAGAAAAAACTGTTTGAAATGGACAAATTCGGTCTGGGTGCATTTGCCCTGACCGTTCTGACTGGTGCCATTCTGGGCTGCATCAACATTCCGCTGGGTGCAGGTTCCTTCAATCTGGGCACCACCGGCGGCCCGCTGATCATGGGTCTGATTTTCGGACACTTCGGCAGAATCGGCAAGCTGAGCATGAAAGTCAACAAACATCTGCTGGAAGTCTTTCAGGAATGGGGACTGGTTCTGTTCCTCATCGGTGCCGGCGTAGACGGCGGTGCCGGATTCGTACAGACACTGGAAAAGTACGGTCCGCTGCTGTTCCTGTGGGGTGCACTGATGACGATCATTCCGCTGTTTATCGGCTTCTTCCTCGCGAAGAAGGTGCTGAAGCTGAGCCTGTTCAACAACCTCGGTTCTATCACCGGCGGTATGACCAGCACACCGGCTCTGGGTGCTCTCATCAATACCAGCGGCACACCGAACGTTGCAAGTGCTTACGCTGCAACCTATCCGATCGCACTGGTACTGGTGGTTCTGGCATCGCAGTTCCTCACATATCTCTAAATTTGTTTTTACTATCTAAATTTATTTGAAACTAAAAACCCGTCCGCACCATGGCTCTCCGGTGCGGACGGGTTTTTATGATTTCACAGCTTGTACAATATGATGCCTTACAGTCCTGCCTGCCAGTCCCAGTTGTACAGTTCCAGTGCAGTCAGGTCGTAAGGCGTCTGCTGGTAGACGCAGTAATTCAGCCAGTTGGAGAACAGCAGGTTCGCACTGCACCCCCAGCTGAAATGGGGTTCCTTGGTGGGATCATCATCTGGAAAATAGCCATAGGGAACCGCGATCTCCGCTCCCTTTTCCTTGTCCCGAAAATACTCCCCTTTCAGCGTGTCCCGATCATACTCGGAATGACCGGTGATGAAGTACTGTCTGCCGTTTTTGTTGGCGACGATGTGCACGCCGGAGAGTTCCGACTCCGTCAGAATTTTCAGCTGCGGCACCTTTTCAATGTCCTCCCGATGCACTTCCGCGTGGCGGGAATGGGGTGCGTGGAACACGTCGTTGAAGCCGCGGAGCAGCTGACAGTGAGGCTCCAGCACATGCTGCGGGAAAACGCCGAACATCTTCTGCGGCAGGTCATACTTGGGCACATCAAAATGATAATACAGCCCCGCAAGAGCCGCCCAGCAGATGTGCAGCGTGGAAAAGACGTGGGACTTTGTCCACTCCATGATCGTGCAAATCTCCTGCCAGTAGTCCACATCTTCAAATGCCAGATGCTCTACAGGAGCACCTGTAATAATGCAGCCATCGTAATACTGATCCTGAATTTCGGAAAAAGTCCGATAAAATGTGGCAAGGTGATTCTGCGACGTGTTCTTGCTGATATGACTGGACACATGCAGAAATTCAACATTCACCTGCAACGGCGTGTTGCTGAGCAGCCGCAGGAACTGACATTCCGTTTCAATTTTTTTTGGCATCAGATTCAGCACCAGCACTCGCAGCGGGCGAATGTCCTGATGAGCCGCACGGTCGCTGTCCATGACAAAAATATTCTCCTCGGACAGAATGTGATACGCCGGCAGCTCCGGTGAAATACAAATTGGCATTGCCTGTTCCTCCTCCCAGAACGTTTTTTGATAGAACTATGAATACTCCGATTATCTCCGTCTGCCCTTGTTCTTTGCCGGAGCAGCGGTTTCGCCGGTCCCCATGGCATTTCGAATGGCACGGAGTTCCTCAGCGGTGAGGTCACGGTAAGTACCCGGCTTCAGCATACCCAGCTTCAGCGGTCCGATGCTGATTCGCCGCAGACGGGCAACTTCCAGCCCGACGGATTCGCACATACGGCGGATCTGTCGGTTCTTGCCCTCATGAATGGTCATCAGCAGGACGACACGCCCCGGTTCCTTGGTCTTGACAACCACGGTTGCCGGCTGAGTCATTTTGCCGTCCAGTTCCATGCTGCCGGACAGGGCGATCAGCTGTTCCTCGGTCACGTCCGGACGAACGGTAACACGATAGGTCTTGCTGATATGGCGGCTGGGGTGCATGATGCCGTTGGCGAAGCTGCCGTCATTGGTCAGCAGCAGCAAGCCCTCGGAATCCTTGTCCAGTCTGCCCACGGGGTAAACGCGTTCCTCCACGTCCTCCAGCAGATCCATGACACAGCGGCGGTTCAGCTCGTCAGAGGTGGTGGTCACATAGCCCCACGGCTTATACAGCATCAGATAACGGTACTGTTTCTTTCGCGGCAGATATACCCGTTCGCCGCCTACGGTAATCAGATCTGCCAGTGTTGCCTTATCGCCCAGCTTGACAGGGTGTCCGTTCACCTTGACTTTTCCGTCAGAGATCAGCTTTTCCGCCTGTCGTCTGGAACAATATCCGGCATCTGCCAGCAGTTTTTGAATTCGTATTTTTTCCACTTCCTGTTTGACTCCTTTTTTGCTCTATTTTTGCAGTAGCCGTTTCCACCAGCTTTGGGGTTCCGGCTCTGTCGTTTTTTCCTGATAAGTTACCGCAGACTGCACCAGCAGCCTGCCCTGTGCGGCAACTCTGCCGTCCAGCAGAAGCTTCCACGTGCCGGCTTCCTGTCCGGCGGTCAGCGGGGCATAGAGGAACGGCGGCGTGTTCAGCTGATACGACCACGCCGGCATGTTCCCGTCTTTCACGCCTACTGTCAGCGTTTCCGCAGGAGCCACCGCAGCAGTTCCTGTGGTGCCGCCGGTCACGGGCAGCATCCAGTCGGCGGGAAATGTCACCTCCTGCGGGGAAAGCTGCCCGAAGCCGTAATCGTACAGGACTTCATGATCCTGCCAGTCGTTCCGGTCGTTCAAGGTCACGCAAATCAGCGTGATGCCGTTCCGCACACTGGCGGACACCAGACAGCGGCCGGCTTCGTCTGTGAAACCGGTCTTGACACCGATCACCGTTTCGTCCATGGTCAGCAGCTTGTTGGAATTGGTCAGCCACCGTTCATAGGGCGGATTGCCGAAGCACACCTTGGCAGAAGCCTGCCCACAAATCTCCCGAAAGGTTTCGTTCTGCAAAGCCGCCGCTGTCAGCAGTGCCATATCACGGGCAGTTGAGTAATGCTCCGCATCGTGCAGACCGGAGGGCGTGACAAAATGACTCTGGGTCATGCCCAGTTCCTGAGCCTTCCGGTTCATCTGCTCTGCAAAAGCGGCATAGCTGCCGGCAAGCTTCACAGCAGTTGCTCCGGCAGCATCATTGCCGGAGGGCAGCAGCATGCCATAGCAGAGGGCACGCTTGGTCACAATGTCCCCGTCTACCAGCCCCATGGAAGAGCCCTCTACATGGATCGCATCGTTGTCCACCGAAAAGGGCGTATCCAGATCGCCGCTTTCCAGACAGAGCAGCGTGGTCATGATCTTGGTCGTGCTTGCCATAGGTCGCTGCTGATCTGCCGCCTTTTCATAGAGCACCTCACCGGTCACCGCTTCCATCAGAATGCAGGACTCCGCCGAAACCGACAGAGCCTCGCCCTGTACATGCAGCACCGGCAGACCAGTCACCGCCAGACACACCGCCCATATCCCGCTGAGCCACCGCAGAAAATGTTGTTTTCGCATTTCAGATTCCTCCGCATACTTGTAAAATTACCACAATGTATGCGAAAGAAGCGGCAGTTTATTCTGCTTCGCCGGAATCCGTTTCCGCGGGTTTTTCCGGATTTTCAGTCTTTTTGTCGTTTTTCTTGTCGCCCTTCTTGAACATGCTGCCCAGACGGTCTACCACTTCCGGCACCGAGCGAATGGCACTGGACAGAGCATCGCTGCCCTCGTCCATTTGCAGCAGCCGCACGCCGTCCTCCTGTACCACCAGAAAGGCGACCGGCTGAATGGACACGCCGGCACCGGCACCGCCGCCGAACAGGTCTTTCGGATTGGTTTTCACCGGCAGGTCAGAGCCGCCGGAGGCAAATCCGTATGACACTTTTGACACGGGCACAATAGTCACCTTGTCAGAAACCACGATCGGATCTCCGATAATGGTCTGCACATCTACCATTTCCCGCATTTTTTCCATTGTAACTCCCATGAGATCCTGAATCGGACGCTTTTCTGCCATTACATTTACCTCCTGTTATCTCACCGCAGCGTGTTCTTTTTCTGCGGTATCTTCTTTCTCTTTCCCGTCAGTTTCCTGCCGGTTTTTCTGCATCGCATAGCCTACGGCAAAGCTGCACAGTGCCGCCAGAGCTGCCAGGAAACAAAGGTGCAGCTTTCCGCGGACGACCCAGCGGGAGCACTCCTGCCCGAACGCACACTGCACCTGTATCTGCTGCACCTGTACCCGCATGGCACTGCCCAGCAGCCCCACGGCGGTGTACACTGCCGCATTGGCTGCTCCGTAGGCGAGGGCACATTCCTGTGCATCGAACCGTCCCACCTGCACGCCCACTGTCAGCTGCTTCAGAGAGATGCCTTTCCACAGCAGCCGCAGCGGTTTCGGAAGCACGGACAGGCTGCCCTTGATGAGAGCCCAGCCGTGTTCCAGCTTTTGCTTTTCGGTCTTTTCCGAAGATTCCGGCGACTTCTTTTTTGCCGGTCGGCGGGACTTTTTCGGCTTCTTCCGCTTCTTTTTCTTCTGCTTTTCCGGTTCTTTTTCCGGCTTCTGGGATTCCTCTTTTTCCCGCTGAAACAATCCCTTTCCGGCACTGTCAGCAAAGGAGATCCCCAGCCACGAAAGCTTCCAGAAGAAGCGGTCTTTCGGGGCATCGTAGTCCCACGCAAAGGAGAACGGCGACAACAGCAGTCCCAGCAGCAGTGCCAGAAGCCCCAGCACGATCAGCCAGCCAACCATAGACCACTCGCCTCCTCTGCATCATTCTGCCAGATCGTCAGATTCCTCCGACTCCGGTACCATTTCCTGCGGCACAGCCGACACCGGCAGCGGCGGCAGCTCGTCCAGCGACTGCAAGCCGAAGCACCGGAGAAAATGGGGCGTTGTCGCATAGGCGACCGGCTTGCCCGGCACGTCCAGCCGTCCGGCTTCTGTGAGCAGTTCCTTTTCCACAAGGGTGTTCACCACGGAACTGCTGTCCACGCCGCGGACATGCTCCACAAAGCTTTTGCTGACCGGCTGGTTATATGCCACGATCGTCAGCACCTCCATGGCAGCCGCTGACAGCGGAGCCGCCTTTTTGGTTTCCACTGCCCGCTGGATCACAGTCGCATAGGCAGGGTGGGTGCACATCTGCCAGCTGTCCCCCAGCTGCTGCACGCAGATCGCACTTTTTTGTTTTTCATACCACGCCGACAGCTGCTGTAAGGCAGTCTGCACCGCGGATTCTGATACTTCACATGCCTGTGCCAGACGGGACACCGGCACCGGCTCTCCGCTGGCAAACAGCACCGCCTCCAGCATCAGGCAAAGCGGCGATCTGGTGTTTCTTTCCATTATCATTCCCCGATTCTTCGGATTCATACTTGAACGGCTGCATAAATGAAGTTCTCTCAACCCTTTGCAGAATGTTTCACATAGTCTGTCCGGCGATAGAGATAAGTGCTGTCCTCGCTGATGCCGATCCTGCCATGCTTGGTCAGTTCCAGCACCGCCAGAAACAGTGCCACCCGTGCAGAACGCTCCCGCACATCGGCGTACAGTGCCCCGAAATACACGTGTTCATCGTGATACACCTTTCGCATCACGTAGACCACCTTGGACATCACCGACACCACCGGACGCGTCACTACACGCTGTAACCGTTCGCGGGCGTTTTCCTGCGGGGCAAAGCGTTTCTGCCCCATGGTGTTCCATGTTTCCAGCAGCACACAGGGCAGGTGGGTTCTGGCGTATGCCGGAGAAACTTCCACCTGCATCGGCGGACGGGTAAAGATCTGTCCGCCCACAAAACGCTGTGCCAGAGCCTGTGCCGCCTGCTTACAGAGGGCATACTCGATCAGTGCCCCCTGTAATGCCTGCTTTTCCTTTTGGGCATCTTCCGGACGGGGCAGCAGCGAAGCCGTTTTGATGTAGATCAGCCGTGCCGCCATTTCCAGAAATTCCCCTGCCAGCTCCAGGTCCTGTTCCCGACACTGATCCAGATACGCCAGATACTGTTCCAGCAGGCTGGAGATCTCAATGTCATAGATGTTCAGCTTGTGCTTGGAAATCAGGTTCAGCAGCAGATCCATGGGGCCTTCAAAGACTTCCAGCTTAAACGAAATCGTCTGCATGAACTCACATCACCATCTGCACCAGCGTGCCGATCCACTGGGTCGCCCAGACGAAGAAGTGCATGATCCAGTTGGACAGATAACTCAGCGGCGTGCTCAGTACGCCCACCAGAATCAGGATCCACAGTGCCAGCGACAAATACCGCTGGTTTCGCTCAAGCCACGCGGACTGGCGGTACGGCAGCAGCATCATCAGCACCTTGGAGCCGTCCAGCGGCGGCACAGGAATCAGGTTGAACACTGCCAGCGAAATGTTGATCGCCACGAACCAGTACAGCAGCGTATAGATGCCTGTCAAAACGGCGTTGGGGTCGGCATAGTAAAACGGAAAGACGATCTGCATCAGCACCACGCCTACCAGTGCCGCCAGCAGATTGGACAGCGGCCCCGCCAGTGATGTCCAGATGATGCCCTTGCGGGGGTGGTTCATTCGTGCCGGATTGATCGGCACCGGCTTTGCCCAGCCGAATCCGGTCAACAGCAGCAGCACTGCACCGAAAGGGTCTACGTGTGCCAGCGGATTCAGCGTCAGCCGTCCGGCGGCTTCGGCGGTGTCATCACCGCATTTCCGTGCCACCCAGCCATGAGCAAACTCATGCAGCGGCAACACCAACAATATAATCACGATTCTTGCCAGAATCTCATAACGGTTCAAGTTCATAAAATTGCTCAGAATTCCCATTGCTCCAGTCCTTTCCAAATGAAAATGTTCTGCCCAGATACCCTATAATGTGTTCTTTTTATTATACATGGTTTTCCGGAAAAATTCAAGCCTATTTTGCCGTTTGACATAAAATTTACAAGATTTCCGCAGGACAGAATGCTGGAAATGTGCCGATTTCTTTTTCGATTGCTTTTTGAAAATAAGTCTGCATTTGATTTTACAGTCTGTTTTCGCAAATAATTGTATTTTTCGAAAGGTATTTCGAATGTAAAAAAAATATTCAAAAGAATCCGAGGAAAAGGGTTGCTTTTTTTCGGGAAATTTGATAAAATAGATATGTTAGTTTGCAGACTGCCGCAGAAGTCTATTTTCCGGCGGTCGGCATGCAATGTTAGGATAAGGAGGTGCAGTAGAATGGCTAAATGTGAAGTTTGCGGAAAGGGTGTTACCTTCGGTATCAAGGTTTCTCACTCCCACAGACGGTCGAACAGAACATGGAAGCCGAACGTAAAGCGTGTAAAAGCGATTGTGAAGGGAACTCCTTGTCATATGTACGTTTGCTCCAGATGCCTGCGCTCCGGCAAGATCGAGCGTGCGTAAGCTCTGTTTTTGACAGTTGAATATGAAAAGTGACCGAAAGCAAAGGCAATTGCCGCTTGTTTTCGGTTTTTCATTTTTTATGTAGCAATTTATACAACAAAAAGAGCACTCTCCGGCCAGTTCCACCGGAGGGTGCTCTTTTGGGTTTTGAAAGTCTGTCACTTCGTGCCGTTTGCCAGCTTACGGAGTGCCTTATAGGACGGCTTCAGTTTGTGATACATGTCTTTCACCTGCTTGCCGTCGTGGTAATAGCGGGACAGCAGGTTGTTCAGTGTCAGCAGGTCTTCCGAAGCGGTGATGATCGCACAGATCCGGTTCACCGCCTGCTTGTCGTCTGTGTCCAGCAGTTCCCGCACTTCCGACTGTAACTCTTTCGGGAACAGCATTGCCGCACTGCTCTTTGCCTTTTTCGGTGCTGCCGGTACGTTTTCTTCTTCTGTTGAAGTCGTATCCGCAGATGCAGCCGCAGCAGTTTCTTCCAGAGCCTGTACTACATCTCTCGTGGGAATGCCTTTCATTGCATTCTCAATGGTAGAATAAATCGACAGAGCGTGCACATCCTCTTGCAGGTACCGGTCGTAGAACTGCTGGTTCAGGTCGAAGTCGGTGTCCTTGCTGATGATATACAGACGTTCTTTCGGACGGCTGCCGATCAGATAGCCGATATACATGGAAAGCTGCAAGTCCAGTGCATTTTTCACCGTATTTTTTCTGGTGGACAGTGCTGTCACTTCCATCAGCCGCAGCTTTGCATCACAGGAGATCAGCCGCTGGTGCAGTTCAAACGTCAGCCCGCAGCGGTTCTGTGTGTAGAAAATCACTACCTCGTCCCGCTTTGTCAGATACTCCAAACCGGTCAGTCCCTCGATATAGACATTTTCATAGTCGATCAGATACGTTGCCATTGCATTTCCTCCTTTCCTTTCGATTGGTTCAGGTGCTACAAGAGCCTGTCCTGCACGCTGCAAAACAGGTACAGGACAGGCTCTAAGGTATACGTATCCTCCAGCCGCAAAGCTTGGGCAATACCGCACAATCTTTGTGCGGTATTGCCCTTGACCTTCAAGAGATACAAAAAAAGAGAACGCCCGCTTGCGTTCTCATCTCTTGGAGGCGCCATCCAGATTTGAACTGGAGAATCAGGGTGTTGCAGACCCTTGCCTTACCACTTGGCTATAGCGCCATTGGAGCGGATTACGAGGCTCGAACTCGCTACCTCCACCTTGGCAAGGTGGCGCTCTACCAGATGAGCTAAATCCGCACTGGCGATCTGGATGGGATTCGAACCCACGACCTCTGCCGTGACAGGGCAGCGTTCTAACCAACTGAACTACCAGACCATGTGGTGGAAACTATAGGGCTCGAACCTATGACCCTCTGCTTGTAAGGCAGATGCTCTCCCAGCTGAGCTAAGCTTCCATCATTTTTTTCTCAGCGTCGCATCTCTCAGCGACGTATATTATTATACACCATTCTGAGCGATTTGTCAAGGGTTTTTCGAAAATTTTTTCGAGGTTTTTAAAACAGAAAAAGCACCGAAAATGCGTCGCTTTTCCTGTTTCATTGAATCGTTTACAAAAAGTTAATATGTGATTTGCAGAAAAATTTGCTGCCGGACAGCCCGTTTTCCCCTGCCTTGAACAACACCCACAGACGTGAAAACCACACCCACATGCATATGCTGTTCCATTTTTCAAGCACGGAAACCAATACAACAAAACCGCCTGCACTCCAAAAAGTACAGGCGGTTTTTCTCTGGTGGAAACTATAGGGCTCGAACCTATGACCCTCTGCTTGTAAGGCAGATGCTCTCCCAGCTGAGCTAAGCTTCCATGATTCAGCGACGAAATTTATTATACCATATCTTTCGGCATCATGCAAGCTGATTTCGCAGGGTTTTCAAAAAATTCACATTTCGAAACTGACAAATAAAAACTGCCTGCACCGAGCCGGCACAGGCAGTCTATCATTCCATGAAATCGCGAAGCCGCAATTACATACCAGTTACATTGAAAGTTACTTCAATGGTTGTCCAGTCGCCAATAGCAGACGGATCCAGAATGGTTGCAGAATAGTCGGACTTGTTTGCCAGATCAGCAATGTTGCCCTCTGCACTTCTTGCATCGCCCGGCATGCCGTCGTCCGGTACCCACTCGTTGAAAATGTTGGAACGAATATTGTTGTGCTTTACGCCGTTGATCTCGGTTTCTTCTGTATTGGTGAAGCTTTTCTTGGTCAGCGGGATTTCAGTACCGTCTACCTTGACAGCAGTTACATCGATCACTGCGTTCGGGGTAGCAGTTGCACCGTCCATGATCTGTACAGCCATGAATGCAGTGCCGTTTGCGATCAGGTCGCCGTTTACGTCGCCGGTCGCATCGTAACGGATCGCGTTGGTATCTACGGTAACGCTGACAGTGTATTCGCCGTTGCCGGTGATCGGAGCAACACCTGCATCATAGCACAGATAGTCCGTATCGCTGCCGGTGTACTGGAGCCACCACTGACCGTCTGCCATGCTCAGATAAGCCTCGCCAGCCTGCGGAACGACAGCTTCTTCGAAGTCGCCGGTCTGTACCTGCTGCGGAGCAGAGCTTTCGTCTGCGGAAGCTTCTTCACTGGATTCCTCTGCTTCGCTGGATTCTTCAGCACTGGACTCTGCTTCGCTGCTGGAGTCCTTGGAGCTGTCGGAAGAACCGCCGCAGGCGGTGAACGCAGCAGTCATCATTGCAGATGCCAGCAGGAATGCCAGGATCTTTTTGGTCTTGAACATCATAATTTTCCTCATTTCCTTCAGTCGGAAAGTGCACAGACACTTTCGAATGTTCTTCAAAATACAGACAGATCCTGCAAAAGCAGAGGTCTGCACAGTATTATGATACTAGATTTTTCACCAAGATGCAAGATGCTTTTTACACAAATTTCGCCTGATAAAAGACCCCACAATTTGTGCAAATTTCCAGACATTCTGCAAACAGATCCGCTTTATACAGCGTTTCCCCTATATAAAAGGTATCCCTGCGGACACAAAAAAAACAGCACGTGTTGTGCACACATGCTGTTGGTTCTGGAGCGAGCGACGAGAATCGAACTCGCAACCTCAGCTTGGGAAGCTGATGTTTTGCCACTAAACTACGCTCGCATCTGCCTTTCGGCAGTTCCGACAGGCGGCAGTGCCTGTACTTTCGCGGAGCAGAAAAATGGAGCTGGAAACGTGACTTGAACACGCGACCTGTGCATTACGAATGCACTGCTCTACCAACTGAGCTATTCCAGCACCGGTTATACCGTGAGATCTCTCACGCAGGATTACCTATTTATTATACCACAAATTCTTGATTTGTCAAGAGGTTTCAAAAAAATTCTCTGAAAAATCAAAAAAACGATTGAAATCGCAGAAAAGATGTGCTATAATAATGAGGTACTGTAAAAGTGCTCGCTGACAAATGATGCGGCGGAAAAAATTTCCGGTTCAGACTTTTGCACTTTTTCTGCAAAAATGCAAAAAAGCGATTGAAATCGCAGAAAAGATGTGTTATAATAGGGTTAAATCCCATGACTTCGTAAAAAGGTAGGTAGCATTATGAAAAAGAAATCCAAATCCATTCTTGCCATTGTACTGGCGATCCTCCTCGTGATCGTGGTGGCAATCTCTCTGACCACGAACATTCTTTTTTCCCGAAAAGACACACCGAAGATTTTCGGGCACTACATCTATCTGATGGAATATGATACTATGGAAGCAGCAGCAGGGGCTGCCGTTGCCACCGGCACTTCCGGACAGGCTGCCGGCTCAGTCGATGACACCAGTGCTGCGGCTTCGATCCACCAGCACACTGCCGTGATCGCTTCCGCCTATAAAGAAACTGATCCGATTGCCAAGAACAACGCTGTTCTGTGCGTACTGGCTCCGGACGACGCTTCCAAGGACATCGACTCCGACCGCGTTGCTGTCCGCCGCATCTACAACATCGAACAGGACGAAACCGGCGTTCTGAAGTACTATCCCACTACCATGAAAGCAAGTGATGTGGGAACTGAGCCGCCTGTAACTGTAGACAGCATTCTCGGCAAGTGCTCCTACGAAAGCGGCGAACTGTATACATATGTAAAATTCGCCACCGGCGTTCCGGGAATCCTGATCCTGATGGTTCTCCCCAGCATCATTCTGGTCATCATGCTGATCGTCACCATTGTACGGGCAAGCATGGGACACGATGACGAATACACTTTTGAAGAAAACTATGACGAAGTTTACAGTGAAGATTCCTACGATGACGGCGATTCTGCTTATGATGACGAAGAACTGGGCGGACGCTCTCCGCTGTACCGTCCGTCCGAAGCGACCCAGAGCCGTTCCTTTGAGAAGAAGCGTTCTTCCATTGCGGAGAACTTCGAACGAAAACAGGTAAACCCCAACTCGCCGTACCAGAAGGCTCGTACCATGCAGTTCAAGGCACAGCATGATGTGCCGATCTACACCAATCCGGCAGATCAGCTCCCGCTGGACGGTTCTGCACCGGCAGCCGGCAGCAACACTACCACTTATGAGGGTACACATGCTGCAAGCGCTTCCAACACTGCAACATTCGGCAGCTACAGCAGCAACACCTACAGCACACCGCCGATCACAGACGAAACACCTGTCGCACCGGCACAGCCGGAAGCTCCGGTTTCCACTTACCGCGGCAGCCACGAAGCAAGCTCTCCGGAGGAAGCACGGAATCTGGGCGATACCCCGTTCCGCAGCAGCCGTGCATCTGCACCGGCTCCTGCACCGAAGCCTGCTGCACCGTCTGTTTCCAAGAACAAGGAAGACCGCATTGCAAGTGCTTCTGTAGACGAACTGCTGGCAATGATCGAAGACGAAAAGAAAAAGCTGTAATCAGTTACAGCATCATCGAAAAGAAAACGGAGAGGGCGAAATGCTCTCTCCGTTTTTTTGTATAGGAAACACTGCATAAAGCCCGCCTGACAGCTTTGCACGCAATCTGCTTGCAGTGTTTCCTATATTCTGTTCCTTTCGGTTATCCCAGTTCGTCCTCCAGCAAGATCATCTGCTCCATGGTTTCGTCCATCTGCACCCGCAGTTCCTCCATACGCTGGCACTTTTCCTGCATCAGCTGATAGTCGCTGCAAACGGCTTCGTCGGTCAGTTCCGCTGTCAGGGTGTCCAGTTCCTCCTGCATCTTGTCCAGCTGCTGTTCCAGACTCCGCAGGTCGGCACGCATTTTCGCCTGCTGGGCACGCTGTTTCTTGGAACGGTACGCCGGCTTCTCCGCCGGTTTTTCCTTGTCAGCAGCCGATCTTTCCGCAGGGATTTCCTCCGGTTCCGGCTGTTTCTGCTGTGCCTCCAGCCACTTGCTGAAGCCACCCTGATAGGTCGTTGCCCCGTCGGCTTTCAGTTCCAGAATGTGGTCTGCCACCTTGTCCAGCAGGTACCGGTCATGGGACACAAACAGCAGCGTCCCCGCAAAGGACTGCATGGCTTCCTCGATGACTTCTTTCATGGCAATGTCCAGGTGGTTGGTGGGTTCGTCCAGAATCAGCACATTGCCATGCTCCAGCATCATCACCGCGAAGCAGACCTTTGCACGCTCGCCGCCGGAGAGTACGCCCACCGGCTTGAACACGTTTTCCCCTGTCAGGCGTACCTGCCCCAGCAGATTCCGCACTTCCAGATCTGTCCATGACGGCACGCGGTCATGAATTTCCTGCATCACCGATTTTGTGGGGTGCAGGTTGGTGCTCTCCTGTTCGAAGTAGGAGATCTTGACATTGCTGGTCCAGCGGACTTTCCCCTGATGCGGCAGCTTGTTCTGCAAGATTTTCAGCAGCGTGGACTTGCCAATGCCGTTATCTCCGATAATGCCCCACTTTTCGCCGCGGCGAACTTCAAAGGACACGTCCGGCAGCAGCGTTTTCCGTTCTGTCCCCTCACCCACGGAAATATCAACGTCCTGCACTTTCAGCACTTCCTGCGGCGGATCCATTTCATACGTAAATTCCACCCGTGCCTGCTTGCGGGAAACCAGCGGCTTTTCAATGCGTTCCATTTTTTCCAGCTGCTTCACACGGCTCTGGGCGGACTTTGCCGTCGAAGCACGGGTGAGGTTGCGGGCAACGTAGTCCTCCAGCTTGGCGATTTCCTTTTGCTGCATCTCGTACTCTTTCCACTGCCGTGCCACAGCCGCTTCTTTCAGCTGGGTGAAAGTGGTGTAGTTGCCCTTGTACCGCGTCAGTCTGCCCCGCTCGATCTCACAGACGCTG
This sequence comes from Ruminococcus sp. OM06-36AC, assembly GCF_003438725.1. NCBI lineage: Bacteria > Bacillati > Bacillota > Clostridia > Eubacteriales > Oscillospiraceae > Ruminococcus > Ruminococcus sp. OM06-36AC. The sequence continues at coordinate 91,510 of NZ_QSTT01000004.1, read as the reverse complement.
GTGCACAGCCGGTCGAGGAAATAGCGGTCATGGGATACCAGCAGCAGTGCTCCCTGATAGTCCTTGAGGTAATCTTCCAGCCACATGACGGTCTTGAAATCCAAGTGGTTGGTAGGCTCGTCCAGAATCAGCAGATTCGGTTCCTCCAGCAGCAGCCGTGCAATGGCAAGCCGTGTTTTTTCGCCGCCGCTGAAACCGGAGATGATGCGGGAATAGGTTTCCTGCGTGAAGCCCATACCGTTCAGCACCGTGCGGATCTTCACGTCGATCTGATAGCCGCCGTTGTTTTCGAACCATGTTTGCAGGCGATGATATTCCTCCGCACCGGTCATGTCGCCGGACTGCATGGCTTCTTCCAGCTGGTGCATTCGCTCCTGCGTTTCCAGCAGCGGACGGAACACGCTCCGCATTTCCTCCCAGACGGTGCTTTCCCGATCCAGTCCGCCCATCTGTTCCAGATAGCCGATGCTGGTCTTGGCGGATCTGGCAATTTCGCCGTCTCCCTCCACCAGATGATCCGGCAGTTCCTGTTCCGTGAGGATCCGCAGCAGCGTGGACTTGCCGCAGCCATTTACGCCCACAAGCCCGATGCGGTCGTGGTCTTCCACCGTCAGTGAAACGTGGGAGAGCACCTGATTGCCGTTATAAAATTTATTGATGTCTGTCATACGCAGCAGCATACTGTTTTCTCCTTTATCCGAAAAGTTCGTAATCTTTTTTATTGTAGCATATTTCCGGAAAAATTACAACTGGTTTTTTGGAAACATCTCGCGGAAATCAATTTTCATGATAGCCTCCCCTGAAAGGGGAGGGGGACCGCCGTTAGGCGGTGGAGAGGTTTTTTCGTAAAATCATTTTATGACGTTTTCGGCATAAATGGAAACCCCTCAGTCAGTGCTACGCACTGCCAGCTCCCCTTTCAGGGGAGCCTTACTTGTCAAACCTCATAATTTGGCACAATTTAAATCAACATATTTTTGAAAATTGATTTCCATGTGGAAACATCTCGCGGAAAAAGAAAAGGCACTCCGTGATCTCTCACAGAGTGCCTTGTGATTTCAAAAAACCACCCAGCCGTCTTGCAGCGAATAAAACCAAGCTATATCTAGCAAGGTGGGTATCTTCCCTTCTGCTTCACGCTCCCTTCGTCCGTTACGGTCATTGCCGCAAGCAGGAGGTCTGCAATCCACAGACGGAGTCAGATTCCCTATAAAGGAGTGTTGGATTATAAAAACCGCAATGTCTCGCACTGGGCAGTAATGCCAACCGGAATGCTTCTTCCGGTTTCGTTCTATGTTTATTATAGCACTATCTTTCCCAAAAATCAATAGGAAATTTGTGAAAATTTTTCTGCCGTCAACCGGAAGTGCTTACGCTTCCTCTTCGTCCTCCTCGTCGAACATGTCGTTCAGATACTGGAGGAACATGTTGCCTACTGCATCATATTCGTCATCGTCCTCAATGGTGCAGAGCATTTCTTCTCCGTCAATGGTTTCCCGCTTCAGAATGACAAATTCGCCGTCGTCTTTCAGCATGTCTTCTTCATTCTCATAGTATGGAACCAGTGCACAGTATGTTGCATCTTCATATTCCAGTTCGCCCAGAACCTCGAATTCCTGCTCGTTTCCTTCTTCGTCTTCCAGAGTATACAGCATGCCCTGCATATCCATATCCATCATGTTTTCATCTGCCATGGGTAAAACTCCAATCTGCCATAGCGGCGTTTGTTTCGGGAACAATTCCCTGCTTCTATTATACACGATTTTCCACGGCGTGTCAATAGACGAACCGGACAATTTCACCAGGGCAATACCGCACAAAGAGCGTCTGGCGACTTTACACACCATCTGCTTGCAAATTTCCCTTCAGAGCCTGTTTCGTATCTTCCCGCACGCATCTGTCGCACAATCTTTGTGCGGTATTGCCCAAGAGAATGTTCAAAGTCCCATGATCGCCGCCGCGATCTGCCGGAGCACCGGTGCGGCAGTCTGGTTGCCATAGCCGCCGTCCTCTGCCAGCACCGTCACGGCATACTGTGGGCAGTCCGCCGGAAAAAACGCCGTCACCCAGCCATGGCAGTATTCGTCGCCGGATTCGTCCACCCTGCCGGTCTGTGCCGTAGAGGTTTTCGCTCCCATGGAAACATGGGCAGGCATGCCCTGAAAGTCCTCGTCCGCCGCCGTGTAGCACATGAGCCGCCGCAGAAACTGTGCCGTGTCCGCAGAAATGCCGGTTTCAGAAAGTCCCGTTTCCTCCCGCAGCACTGTCCGCCCGTTTTCCGTTACGCCACGCACCAGCCGCACAGCCGGCAGGGTACCGTTTCCGGCAATGGCACAGGTCATACGGGTGATTTGCAGGGGTGTCGCCGTGAGAATGCCCTGTCCGAACGAAAAGTTCGCCTGCTCCGCCGGCAGTTTCAGCTGCTGCAATGTCGGCAGTGTCCCGCTGGAGCCGATCATGTTGGAGGTCAGCACCGTTTCCGTTCCGAAGCCCAGAGCCTTTGCCGTTTCCAGCAGTTCCTTTCCGGAAAACGTCTGCCCCAGTGCGATAAAATAGGGATTGCAGGAATTCCGCATGGCATCTGCCAGATTTTGCAGTCCGTGCCCCTGCGGGTCGTGGCAGCGAAACCGCTGGGAGCCAATGGAAATCGCCCCGTTGCAGTTCCACTGAAACGCCGTTTCCGCACCGTTTTCATAGGCACAGGCTGCCGTCACCAGCTTGAAGATCGACCCCACCGGATAGGCGTACAGGGCACGCTGGATCATGGGGCTGTCCGGATCCTGCATGGCTTCTCCCAGTGCATCGGGCGTATAGCCGGGAAAGCTGGCAAGCCCAAGAATGTCCCCGCTTTCCACGTCCATGACTACCACACAGCCCTTTTGCAGTGATGCACCGGCAGTTTCACAGATTCGCTGCATCCGAATGTCCAGCGTTGTCATCACGCCCTGCACCGGATTGGCACCGTAGCGAACCTGAGCTGCTTCGCCGGCAAGCGGCTTTCCTTTGCCGTCCACGGAAAAAGTCACGCTCCACTGGGAGTCCACGCCGCGTAAGACCGCATCATAGGCGGATTCCAGTCCGGCAACGCCTTTCCCCTCCTGCGTATAGCCAATGACATGCTGTGCCGGCTGGGGCGTGGTGTACCGCTGGGGAATCTCCAGCACAGTCACGTCCGGACAGGCAATGTCCGCTGTGTCCACCGTGCAGGTAAAGGGCTTCCCCTGTGCCAGCTTTTCGTAAAACGCTTCTGCGTCCAGCACGTGGGGCAACAGAGCTTCTGCCGCCTCCGGCGTAGGGCTGACGACTGCGGTGCAGACCGACTTGGTATTGACCAGCGGCACACCGTTCCGGTCGTAGATCGTGCCGGCAGCTGTTCCGGCGGTACAGGTGTAGCTGCCCTGTCCGGCGGCAGCCTGCAAGAGTTCCGGCTTCTGCATCAGCCACGCCAGGTATACGGCAACCGTACAAAACAGCAGCACCAACAGCAGCCGCAGCACTGCCAGACGATTTTTCAGTTTTCGCATCTCACTTTCCTCCCAAGGAAAGTATGCCCCGCTTTGCCGCGTTCATGCCAAAAAAATACACCATACAGCATATCTGCATGGTGTACTGTAGATGTAGAAGCAAGTGATTATTCTGCTTCCGGCTGGTAAGAGAAACGGGTAAAGGTCGCAGTGGTCGTCATCGGCTTGCCGTTTCCGGAAGCGTACAGGGCAATGTAGTTGCCGGTAAAACAGCCGCCTGCCTCTGTGGTCAGGTACTGGGTTTCACCGGAGCCTACAGGCTGCACTGTGCCGTCAGCCGTGCGGAACGAGAACCGGTAACGATCCCGATCGCATTCCAGCCGCAGGGTCATGGTTTCATCGCTGTACGGCAGCACCTGCTCTACGGCACACAGTCCGCCGATCCGCCGCCGCAGAATCACACAGTCCCTGCCGTCCCGCATGGTGCGGGCAATCTCATAGTGATGTGCCGGATTCATGTACACAGTCAGACCGGCTTCTTCCCCCTCCTGCTGCGGTATAAAATGCAGGTCTGCTTCGACAGTACAGCAGAAATGTTCCTGCCGCCGTCCCAGCCACGCCTTGGGAGCATCTTCCCAGAGGGAAACCTCGTTGCCGTGCATCTGTAATCCAGATGTGGTCTGCTGTATCAGGCCCTCCACCGGATTATAAATGTAATTCCACATCAGGTGCAGACTGTCACCGCGGAAATCGTCCGTCACCGCACTGCATGCCGCATAGCCTGCGGAAATCTCCTCTGCGGGGGCGTGCTCTACTGTGAATTCCGGCAGCACCGCACGATCTTCACCCAGATAGAACCAGCCGTTTTCCAGACGAGCCGGCACCAGCATGGTTTCCCGTCCCAGATTGTGGCGGAACGGATACGCCAGCGGACGATTGCCCAGACAAACTGCCCACCAGTTCCCGTCGGCATCGTCCACCAGATCGGCGTGACCGGCTGCCTTAATGGGCAGGTTTTTGCCGATATTGGTCAGGATCGGATTGTGCGGGCACGGCTCATAAGGCCCCAGAATGGACTTGCTCCGTGCCAGAACTGCCATGTGGCAAAGTTCCGTGCCGCCCTGTGCCAGCAGCAAGTAATACATGCCGTTGATTTTGTACAAATGCGGTCCCTCCGGATTGTTGGCGGTGCCCTGCCAGAGGGCGTGGGTTTCGCCAATGGCTTCTCCGGTGGCAATGTCCAGCTGGCTTAGATAAATGCCGCCGTCTGTACCCAGATAGTACACCTTGCCGTCATCGTCAAAGAACAGGGACGGGTCGATTCCGGCAAAGGGCAGCGGAATCGGTTCGGACCATTCGCCTGCGGGATCGGTTGCCGTAACGATAAAGTTGCCGTGATTGTCGCCGGTGACATTGGTCACCACAACATAGAACGTCCCCTCGTGATACCGGATCGTCGGGGCGTAGATGTTCAGACAGTTGGGTGCTCCTGTCACCAGATGCACCTGCGAGTTCCGCGTCAGACAATGTCCGATCTGCTCCCAGTGCACCAGATCCCGACTGTGAAAAATCGGAATCCCGGGGAAATACTCGAAAGAACTGGTCACCAGATAGAAATCTTTTCCCACGCGGCAAATGCTGGGGTCTGGGTGAAATCCGGATAAAATCGGATTTTGATACTGCATGTTTTTTCTCCATTCCGAGAAAATGCCGCATGAAGCTGATACTTTATGCGGCGTTTCTCTTGTTTCCTTTGGAATATCCTATTTTAGCCTGTATAAATGGTGTTGTTTTCCCAATCGAAATCGTCCAGCGACGTGGGGTGTTTTCCCACAGACTCCAGTCCGCAGTACAGCAGCACCGCATACGCATCGTCTGCCGCAATGGTACCGTCACCGTTTACGTCCATGCTTTCGATCTCCCAATCGCTCAGCGTGCCGTCCGTCAGGATCGGATAGCCGGCACCGATGCGGGCACTGGCGTACAGAATCAGGAACAGGTCGGTGCTGTCGATGCTGGCGTTTCTGTCCACGTCACCCTTGATATACCGCACCGGTACCGGAGCAGTAGACACCGTGGTTGTCGTGGTAACATTTTCCGTGGTCGTATTTGCAGAGGCTTCTGCGGTCGTGCCGGTGGGAATCGGTATGGTTTTCCATTCCGTAGTGCTGCTTTCCGTTGTCGTGGTCGGCAGCGTGGTGGGCACCGTGATATACGGCGGCAGGGTCACTGTGGTCACAGGCGTTGTCTTTGTGGTGGCTTCGGTAGTTGTTACGATTTTGCTGGTGCTTCTCTTGGTGGTGTGTTCTACTATTGTTGTCGTTGTCTTGGCTGTCGTGGTCGAAGCGGGAGTTTCATCCGGGAGTGCCTGAAATTCCAGACTGTACTTTTCCGCATAGTTCTGTGCCGGAGAGTTCTTCTGCCCTCTCAGAACCGTATCCCGCGGAAAGATACCTGCTTCGTCAGGCAGCGTGCAGGCATTGCCGGAGAATGTCACCGTTCTCTGCTTGTGCACATACGCGTAAAACGCATTCGCCGAAAGGGTGGTGAAGCATGCCGGAAATGTCAGATTGTCCAGATTCTCACAGCCGCCGAATGCATCAGCGCCAACGATTTGCAGGGACGAATTCGACAGATCCATGCTGCCGTTTTCCGTGCTGAGTGCAACGCATTTATAGAACACCGCCTCCGGCAGTTCCGTCAGATTTACCGGAAATTTCACAGCAGTCAGACTGGAGCAGCTGCGAAACGCCGCCACGCCCAGCTTTGTCAGCGTATCCGGCAGCACTACATTCACCAGACTGGTGCAGCCCTCAAAGGCATTGTCGCCGATCGTCTGTATGGCGTTCATGTCCACTAGGTTTTTCAACGAGGTGCAGTCCTGAAAGGCGGCATTGCCGATCTCTGTCACGCTGTCTGAGAAGGTCACCCTTTCTATGGTTTCACAGCCCTGAAACGCTCCGTCTGCCACTCTTATCATGCCATAGGGCAGTGTGACCGAAACCGGAGCTGCATCACTGCACAAAAATCCTGTAGCGATCAGCCGCACCGTAGGCGGAATGACGATCTCGCTGGCTTCTCCGCAGTATTCCAGAAGTACACCGTCACAGATCTTCCAGCTGCTGGACTGCTGCAAACTCCAGCCTGAATTGAAAAAGGCATCTTTTCCCACAGTTTCCACCGTTTCCGGTATGGTCAGATTTTTCAGATTGGTACACATGGAAAATGCATATTCCCCGATCTCCGTCAGTGCAGTGGGAAACGTCATGCTCCGCAGATTGATACAGTTGCTGAACGCACTTGCCCCGATCTTCTTGACAGAATTGCTCATTGTGACATATTCCAGCATGGAACAGCCGCTGAACGCATTTTCCGGAATCTCCGGCAACGTACTGCCAGCAAGCACCGCCATGCTCAAAGAAGTACAGCCCTGAAACGCACTGCTTTCCAGCAGCTGCAGCGATTCCGGCAAAACTGCCAGCCGCAGAGCCGTGCAGTCCTGAAAGGCACTCTGGGAGATCACCTGTAATTTTTCGTTGAACTGTACGGTTTCCAGTGCAGAACAGCTCTGAAATGCTCTGGAGCCTACAAAGAGCAGCTCATCCGGCAGCTGGATACTTTTCAGACTGGTGCAGTGGCGAAATGCCGAAGCCCCAACAGACTGCACCTGATTTGGCAAAAAGATCTTTTCCAAAGCGTTACAACCGATAAATGCACCTTTGCCGATATGCGTCAGACTGGCGGGAAGCTGTACTTCCGTCAGAGCTGTCTGATCGCTGAACAGCGTATTGCAGAGCACTGCCACACCGTCCGGCACCACTGCGGTTTTCAGTCCGATTTTTACAGAAACTGCCACTCTGCCGGACAGCACTGCCACATCATCTGTCTGGTCTTGCAACCATGCGGTTCCCTCCATGATGTAGGAGCCGGCACTGGTGATTCCGCTGCCACCCTTTATCGTTTTCAAAGCCGTACAGCCGCGAAACGCACTGCTGCCTACGGTGGTCACGCTGTCCGGTATAGTCACGCTTTTCAGGGCGGTTTTCTGTTGAAATGCCGATTCGGAAATTGCAGTCACCGGATACCCGTCGATACTGGACGGAATGTCCAACACAGAAAAATTCCCTTCCATGCCGGTAATCACAGCGTTTCCTGCATCATCTGTCTGATAATAGATACCGTTGAATAATTGTTCCTGCGATTGGCTGGATTCTGCGGCAGCACCTATCCCCTGTGCTGTCCCAAATACCAGAGAAATACTCATGCACATTGCCAGCAGGAACGCGGTCCACTTTCTCCAACGATTTTTCCGCATTGCGGAACACTTCCTTTCTTTTCAGCCTGTTTGCCCCCAACACTTGCAAGGGGCGATCCATTCTTTTTCATAAAAATCATTTTTCCGCCAATCCCGCACCGACCTTTGCCAGATGCATCATCAGGTCGTAAACATCGAGATTGTCAATTTTGCCGTCTGCATTATAATCCGCACAGTACAGCTCCACACTGGTGGGATTCGTCTGCACACCGGCTCCGCGACAGGCACAGAGATACAGCAGCAAAAACAGATCCGATGTGTCCAGACTGCCGTCACCGTCCATATCGCCACGCTGCCGGTCGATCGGCCGGAACTGCCGGCTGTATTTCCGGGCGTAGATCTCCGCAGTGGAATTCGCAAAGCCATTGATGCAGGTGCTTGCACTTACCGTTTGTTCCGTGTCATAGATACGGCACGCCGGATTGAGGATCACCAGCTGTTCCAGACTGCCGCAGCCGGAAAAGGCACTGGCTCCGATTTCCTCCACTGCTGCCGGCAGCACGATCTTTTGCAATGCGGCACAGCCGTCAAAGGCATAGTTGTAGATCGTTTTGATGTTTTCGGGAAGCTCGATCTCCGTCAGACTGCTGCACCCCTGAAACAGGGTGTTGCTGATCTGTGTCATTGCCTGCGAAAGCCGCACTTTCCGCAGCGACCGGCAATAGCTGAATCCATGACCGCCGACGTTTTTCACGCTGTCCGGCAGTTCGATCTGTTCCAGTGAAACGCACCAGTGAAATGCATATTCGCCGATGGATTCCAGCCCGTCCGCGATTTGCACCTGCCGCAGGTTGCTGCAATTGGAAAATGCAAATGCATCGATCGAACGCAGCGAAGACGGCAGCTGTACCGTTTCCACCGTGGTGCAGCCGTCAAAGGCATAGCCGCCGACCGCACGCACGGTATCCGGAACAGTCACATCTTTTTCCGTGCCGGTGTACGCCAGCAGGATACCTTGTCCGGCTGATACGAAATCGCTGGTCTGGTTTTCCAGCCACGAAGTACCCTGCACAATACCCCAGCCGATCTCGGAAACCGTATCCGGAATGGACAGTTCTGTCAGGCGGGAACAGTCCTTAAAGGCAAATTCCCCGATCCGGCGAATCGTGTCCGGCAAAACCACCCGTTTCAGCCGTGTGCAGTCTTTAAACGCGTACTCGCCGATCTCTGTCACCGGACAGCCGTCCAGTTCCGCCGGTATCACCGCTTCGGTCACTGCTGAACGGGCACTTTTGATCGTCACCTCGTGCATCGCAGAAACCGTGTAATAAATGGTGTCCTGATAGATCTTCAGATCCGCACTTCCCGCGGCTGAAACCGGACACATACCGGAAAAGCAGCCAATCACCAGCAGCAACGCCAGCAAAACGGACAAACTTTTCCGTCCGATCTTTCGCAAGGATCCCTCACCTGCCTTTCTGTCCCAATGCTTTGTCAACGCTGTGAAAAACCTGTCAGCAGGCTTTCGGCAACACCGCACAGAGCTTTATTTTCTCATTTTTATTATACCATATTGGAAACAGATACGTCAACCATTTTTCGCAGATTTTTTCAGGGAACACCGACAGGGCATATAAAAAGCGGCATGACGAAACCGCCATGCCGCTTCTTTTGCAATGTGGTAACGAACAGAAACCTGTCCGTTCAGAACGCTACGCGAACTTATGCCAGTTCAGCGAAGAACTTGATGGTGCGAACCATCTGGCTGGTGTAGCTGTTCTCGTTGTCGTACCAAGAAACAACCTGTACTTCATACAGATCATCAGCGATCTTGGAAACCATGGTCTGAGTTGCATCGAACAGAGAACCGTACTTCATGCCGATAACGTCAGAAGAAACGATCGGTTCTTCGTTGTAGCCATAGGACTCAGTAGCAGCAGCCTTCATAGCAGCGTTGATGCCGTCAACAGTTACGTCTGCACCCTTGACAACAGCAGTCAGGATAGTGGTGGAACCAGTCGGAACCGGCACACGCTGTGCAGAACCGATCAGCTTGCCGTTCAGTTCCGGAATAACCAGACCGATTGCCTTAGCAGCACCGGTGGAGTTCGGAACGATGTTTGCAGCACCAGCTCTTGCTCTTCTCAGGTCACCCTTTCTGTGCGGACCGTCCAGGATCATCTGGTCGCCGGTGTAAGCGTGAATGGTGCTCATGATACCGCTCTGGATCGGAGCATAGTCATTCAGAGCCTTAGCCATCGGAGCCAGGCAGTTGGTGGTGCAGGAAGCTGCGGAGATGATCTTGTCATCAGCAGTCAGAGTGTTGTGGTTTACATTGTAAACGATAGTCGGCAGATCGTTACCAGCCGGAGCAGAGATAACAACCTTCTTTGCACCTGCATCGATATGAGCCTGTGCCTTAGCCTTAGAAGTGTAGAAACCAGTGCATTCCAGAACAACGTCAACACCGATCTCGCCCCACGGCAGCTCTGCAGCGTTAGCCTTTGCATAGATCTTCAGGGTCTTGCCGTCTACAGTGATGGTACCAGCTTCGTCATCAGCAGAAACAGTGTGCTTGTTCTCGCCGATCTTGCCTGCATAACCGCCCTGTGCGGTATCATACTTCAGCAGGTGAGCCAGCATGGACGGCTTAGTCAGGTCGTTGATTGCAACAACCTCATAGCCTTCTGCACCAAACATCTGGCGGAATGCGAGACGACCGATACGGCCAAAACCATTAATAGCAACTTTAACTGACATTGGAAATTACCTCCTAGTTTTTAGGAAAACACCGGCGGAATTGCCGGACCGAAGCCCGATTTTCTCCCAGCGGATTCCTTGATACTCTTATTTTACACCATTTCGGAGAAGAATTCAAGCACTTTCGCAAAAAAAGCAGGGGCAAGGATAGCAAGTTCTCTTATTTTCCACGTTTTCCGCAAAAAAGGAAAGCATATTTTGTGAAAACTGCACAAAAATTAAAAAGTGGACAAAATTATCATTTTTTTTATTTGCCTATTCTGAAATATGTAGTATAATAATAGCATAGAATAATGACAAAAGCATCATGCAGTGAGGAGGAGAGAACGCCCATGCAGCAAGAGGAACTACAGCAGATCCAGAAATGGTGTCAGCAGTCTGAAGACGCCATTCTTTTTTATGCCCCGGACGGCACGCTGCTCTGGCAGAACGATGCCGCGGCAGTCCGACAGAAACCGCAGAACAGCTCTTTGCCCCGCTATCATAAAAACGGTGCACCGGAGGACGGCATGTTTCTGCTCCGGCGGGGCGGCAGCCTGTACTGCGTCCGGCAGGAGCCGCGGCAGTACGGCGAAAAACCGGCAATACTGGTGCAGATTCACAGCCAGCCGGCAGACGACCTTTTCTGGAGCGATGCCGACAAGCAGCATGAAACGGAAAACCGGATCGCTGCCATGCGGCAGAAGATCTTCGGCATTTCCAACGCCGTCAGCGGGCTGTATCAGACACTGGAGGAAAACGGCGACCAGATCCCCCGCATGGTGCTGGAAGAACAAATGGAACAGCTGAACATCATTCAGGGCAACTGCTGCCGGCTGATGCGTCCTTCTGTGCTCTGGCTGGAACAGCTGAAATATGTGCAAAAAAACGAGCTTTCGGGCGAAGCTCTTTTTCTGGACCGCGAATTGTCGAATTTTGTCGAATCGTGTCGTATGGTACTGGGAAAAGCACTAAAAATGACAGCCGATGCCGAAAAACCACTCTGCATTTTCGCCAATCGGCGGCGGTTACAGATCTGTCTGCTCTGCATGGTGCTGTATCTGCGGGATCACTGTCCGGAGATCTCCCGCCTGACGTGGCAGACGGAACAGCAGGGCGATCAGGTGGTGCTGCGGTGCACGGCAGTTTCTGACGGCACCGAGCCGCCGGCACACCGGCACAGCCAGACGGAACATCTCTATGACACACACTTTCCCTCTCCGGAGGAACAGATCGTGCAAAAATTCTGCCGCACGTATCATGCCGCCGTTCTGTTTTCCGCCGCGGAGGAAATGTGGCAGTACACCCTGCGGTTTCCACTGTATGAACATGCATCGTTCCTGTCCCTGGAGAGCAGCCGCACCACACTGGACGACGGAATGTTCTCCTTATACCAGATCTTTTTGTCAGATATTTCCGAATACCGGTTCTACTAAAATAGGCTTTTCAATTCAGGCGTTGCTGCTTTTTGCAGTGATTCCTGAATTTTTTGTTAAAACAACAAAATACCATTTCACATTTCACAAAGATTATGCTATAATAGGAAAGGATAGGCAACACCGCACAAAACTTGTGCGTAAGATGCGTCGGCAGATTGCGTGCAAAGCCGTCAGGCTTTGTGCGATGTTGCCGCTGTAGCAAACTGGGGAAAGGAACGGATTCCGGAATGGCAGAACGACTGATCTCAATACAAGACACAAACCAATTTCAGACATTATGCGGCAGCTTTGACGAAAACCTCAAGCTGCTGGAGCAGCGGTATCACGTTCGTATGATCTGCCGCGGAGAAGAACTGCGGGTACAGGGGGACGGTGCACAGGTGGAACTTGCCGCCGGTGCAGTCACGGCTCTGCTGCAAATGATCTCCAACGGACAGGCGATCACGCCCCAGTCTATTCACTATGTTTCCGATATGGTCGATGCCGGCTCTGCCGGACAGCTGGCGGAACTGGCAGATGATGACACCGTCTGTCTGACTGCCGCCGGAAAACCGGTGCACACCCGCACCGTGGGACAGCGGAGCTATGTCCGTGCCATTGCCGAAAATACAATCGTATTCGGGCTGGGGCCTGCCGGTACCGGCAAGACCTATCTGGCAGTGGCTATGGCAGTGCGGGCATTCCGCCGGCACGAGGTCAACCGGATCATTCTCACCCGCCCTGCGGTGGAAGCCGGCGAAAAGCTGGGGTTTCTCCCCGGCGATCTACAGGACAAGGTAGACCCCTATCTGCGTCCGCTGTACGACGGCTTGTTTGAAATGCTGGGAGCAGAAGCGTTCCAGCGGCATCTGGAACGGGGCTCTATTGAAGTTGCCCCGCTGGCGTACATGCGTGGCAGAACGCTGGACAACGCCTTTATCATTCTGGACGAGGCACAGAACACCACCGGCGAACAGATGAAGATGTTCCTCACCCGTCTGGGCGACGGCAGCCGCATGGTGATCACCGGCGACACCACGCAGATCGACCTGCCGGACAAGCAGAAAAGCGGTCTGGTCATTGCCTCCCGCATTCTGCGAAAGGTCAATGACATTGCGATCTGCGAGTTCACCAACCGCGATGTTGTCCGCCACAAGCTGGTACAGGACATTATCCGTGCCTACGAAGCGGCAGAACAAAAGCAAGCCCACCGGAAGCCGGAACACACCGACCGGAAAGATGCCGGAAAACACTGAATTTGAAAGGCAATACCGCACAAAGAGCATCTGGCGACTTTGCACGCCATCTGCTTGCAAATTTCCCGTCATATTTTACAAAAATGCTCGTGAATACATCCAGTATTCACTCCGCTTTTTGTTTCATCTGACGAAAAATTTGACGACGCATCTGTCGCACAATCTTTGTGCGGTATTGCCGAAAATTTAAGGCAGCGTATGCTTCTGTGGCAAAGGACAGGGCACAGCCTGTCCCCTGCTTTGCAGAAACACCTGCCCGTATAGAAAAGATCTGATTTACATTGCATAGAAAGATTTTATATATAAAATCTCACGAAAGGAGATCATTCATCATGCCAAAAGTAAAAGTCATGGTAAAAAATAATCAAACCGAAGTGCGGGTGCCTGTGGGAATCCGTATGCTCATTCGTCGCTGCTGTCAGGCGGTTCTGGTGGCAGAACATTTCGGGCAGGACGCAGAAGTCAGTGTCTCCTTCGTCAGCAATGCAGAGATCCGCAGACTGAACCGGATCTATCGGCAAAAAGACCGTGCCACCGACGTGCTCTCGTTCCCGCTGGGACAGGACGGGCACTATGACACCAATCAGGAAACCGGCTGTGCACTGCTGGGCGATGTGGTCATTTCACTGGAAATGGCAGTCAAGCAGGCAAACATGTACGGACACTCGCTGGAACGGGAAATTGGCTTCCTGACAGTGCATTCCATGCTGCACCTGCTGGGATACGACCACGAAACCAGCCCGCTGGAAGAACGGAAGATGCGGGAAAAAGAAGAAGAAGTACTGGGCGAACTGGGCATTTCCAGAGAAGCCACCTTCACCAACCAGCCGGAGGATACTGACGCATGACAAAATCTGTTTTTGTGACGCTCGCCGGACACACCAACGCCGGAAAGTCCTCCCTGCTCAACGCCATTATCGGGGAAAAGATCGCTTCGGTCAGCCCGAAGCCCCAGACGACACGCACCCGCATCACCGGCATCAAGACAGTCGGGGAAACGCAAATGGTTTTCATGGACACCCCCGGTCTGCACAAGCCCACGACCAAGCTCAGCGGGCACATGCTGAAAGCGGTGAAAGATGCGGTGGCAGACATTGACGCGGTACTGTTTGTACAGGACTGCACCAAGCCTCTCTCCGAGCAGGAGGAGGAACTGCTCCGTTCGCTGGAAAAGGCAAAAACGCCCACCATTCTGGTGCTGAACAAGATCGACCTTTGCAGCGACAAGTCCAAGCTGATGGCCACCATTGCCAGGCTGAATGCGGCACACCCGTTTTCGGCGACTGTTCCTGTCAGCGTCACAGAAGCCGATGGCATCGACCTTGTGGAACAGGAAGTCATGGCACTGGCACAGCCGGCTCCCCACTACTTCCCCGACGAAAAATTCACCGACCAGCCGGAACGGGTGCTGGCGGCAGAGATGATTCGGGAAAAGATCCTGAACCTGCTGCGGGACGAAGTGCCCCACGGCATTGCGGTTTCCATTGAACGCATGAAGGAACGGGACGACAAGGACTTGCTGGACATTGATGCCACGATCTACTGCGAACGAGAATCCCACAAGGGGATCCTGATCGGCAAAAACGGCACCATGCTCCGGAAAATCGCCACCCTCGCCCGAAAGGATCTGGAACGGTTCTTCTATATTCAGGTGAATTTACAGTGCTGGGTCAAGGTCAAGGAGGACTGGCGGAACAAGGAAGGACTGATCCACAATTTCGGTCTGGACAATCCGGAGTAACCTGCCTGTTCGTTCTCTCACGCATAAATTGCACGATTCCGGAAATCCTATCTCTATCCGAAGAAACAGGAGGAACCTGAGATATGGACGCATGGGATATTTTTTGCATGACCGGACACATTGACGACTATCTGCACTATCGGCAGGGCATGAACGCCAAGCCGCAGAACGCACCCGCAGCAAAGGAGAAGCAGACACATGGAGATCTATCGGGGACTGGTTCTGGCGGAACGCAGTGCCGGAGAACAGGGGAAGTTCATTGATGTGCTGACAGAGCACAACACAGTACAGGAGATCTATGTCCGCGGGGCGAAAAAGAACAGTTCTGCGGGACTTTCTGCGACACAGCTGTTTTCCTATGCCACCTTCAGCGTACAGAAACGCCGGAATCAGTGGTATCTGGACAGTGCCGAACCGATCCGCATCTTCTACCGGCTGCGGGAATCCCTCTCCCGTCTGAGCCTCGCCATGTATTTCGGCGAGTTGATCCGGCTTAGTGTGCGGGAACACCAGACACCGGAAGAAAACTGCTTCGTCATGCGGCTGATGCTGAACACGCTCCACTATCTGGAAAGCGGACAACGCAGCGAAGCATTATTAAAACCCATTTTTGAACTGCGGCTGATGACAGAGCTGGGTATGATGCCCGACCTGCTCATGTGCCGCGGCTGTGGGGTATTTTTACCAAAACGGCTCTATTTCTCCGTGGAAAAGGGCTGTTTTTTCTGTACCGACTGCGGTGCACCGGATTCCCCGCAGGAACCGCTCCTGCTCCGTGCACCGGTATTACAGGCGATGCGGCACATTCTCTTTGCGGATTATGACCGGCTGTTCCACTTTCAGCTGGGGGCAGAGAATTTGCAGATGCTGGGCATCTGTACGGAGCGTTTCGTCCAGTATCACCTGTCGCTGAAACCCAAGGCTCTGACCTTTTATCGATCGATCGTGAACCCGTCCGCAGAGTAACTGCGGATTTTTGCCTATAGGCAATACCGCACAAAGAGCGTCTGGCGACTTTGCACGCCATCTGCTTGCAAATTTCCCGTCATATTTCACAAAAATGCTCGTGAATACATCAAGTATTCACTCCGCTTTTTGTTTCATCTGACGAAAAATTTGACGACGCATCTGTCGCACAATCTTTGTGCGGTATTGCCTTGACATCTGCAACACCAATATCACAGGAGTACTCCCATGAATAAAAATCTGGAAATTCTGGAATTTCATAAAATCTTAGACATGCTGGCGAATCTCTCCGCCAACGACATCACACGGGAAAAAGTTCTTGCCATTACCCCGAATCCCGACCTCGCGGAAGCCCGTGCAGAACTGGAAAAGACAAACGATGCTTTTCAGCTGTCCATACAGTTCGGTGCCCCGCCGTTCCACCGGTTTCAGGATATGCGAATGGGACTGCGGCGGGCAAAGTCCGGTGCCAAGCTTTCGCTGAAAGACCTGCTGGAAATCGCCACGATCCTGCGGCAGATGCAGTCTTTGAGTGACTGGTACGACCGCTGTGCCGGTGTGGAATCCACACTGGACGACCTGTTCAGCCAGCTGGCACCGGTGCCCTTTTTGCTGGAAAAGCTGGATCGTTCCATTCTCTCCGAGGAAGAAATTGCCGATGCAGCCAGTCCGGCTCTGGCGGAAATTCGCCGGAAGATCGGACGCTCCCGCCAGAAGCTGCGGGACACACTGGACAGCATGATGCGGCGGCAGGAGGTGCAGGACTGTCTGCAAGACAACCGTGTCACGCTCCGTGACGGACGGTTCGTACTGCCGGTTCGTGCGGAACACCGCAGCAAGATTGCCGGTCTGGTACACGACACCTCCGCCACCGGTCAGACCATTTTCATCGAACCCATTGCTGTGGTCGATGCCAACAACGACATTCGCCTGCTGGAATTGCAGGAGGCAGAGGAAATCGAACGCATCATTGAGGAACTCTGTACCGAGTGCGGCACATGGGCGGATACCATTATCCGCGACATTGCCGTTTGTGCAGATCTGAACGTGTATTTCGCCAAGGCACGTCTGGCGGAACAGATGCACGCCTTTCCGCCTACGCTGACAGACGATGGTGTGATTCTGCTGAAAAAGGCACGTCACCCGCTGATCCCCTACAAGAAAGCGGTACCGATCAGCTTCACGCTGGGCGATACTTATCAGGCTCTCATTATCACCGGTCCGAATACCGGCGGTAAGACGGTTGCTCTGAAGACCTGCGGACTGCTGACCTTAATGGCAATGAGCGGCATGCTGATTCCGGCGGCAGAGGGCAGCCGCATTTCCGTTTTCAACAATGTGCTGGCAGACATCGGCGATACCCAGAGCATCGAGCAGAACCTTTCCACATTCTCTGCACACATGCGAAGTGTCATCGAAATTCTGGAACAGGCAGACCGGCACTCGCTGGTGCTGCTGGACGAATTGGGTTCCGGTACAGACCCCATCGAGGGTGCGGCTCTGGCAGAGGCTGTCATTCAGCGGCTGAAAGACAACGGGGCAAAGCTGATGGTCACTACCCACTATCAGGAACTGAAGCTGTATGCCACCGAGCAGCCGGACGTGCAGAACGCCTCCTGTGAATTTGACATTGAAACTCTCCGCCCCACCTATCGGCTGATTCTGGGTTCTCCCGGGAAGTCCAACGCGTTTGCCATTTGCAAGGGGCTGGGGCTGTCGGAATCGATCATTGCCGCGGCGGAAACGCTGGTCAGTCAGGAAAATCTGCGATTTGAAGAAGCGGTTTCCAAGCTGGAAGAAACCCGAAAGGCTCTGGAACAAGACCGCAGTGCCATGCAGGAAGCCCTGCGGCAGGCGGAAGAAGATGCGGCAAAGCTGCGGGAAGAAGTCCAGCGTACCCGCACCGACCGCGAAAACATCATGGAACAGGCTCGGCTGGAAGCCATGCGAATCGTGGAAACCACCAAGGCACAGTCCAACGAGATGATCTCCGAACTGGATCAGCTGCGGAAAGCCAAGGAAAAGGCGACTTTCGGGGACGATGTGATCCGTGCCAAGGGCAACGTCAAGCGGGGCTTCCGGAAGATGTACGAAACCGCCAACCCGCTGACCGAGGTGCCGGACGAGGACTATGTGCTCCCGCGGGAATTGCAGGTAGGCGACACCGTCATGCTGACCGACACCAAGCAGAAAGCGGTAGTTGCCGGAAAGCCGGACAAGAACGGTACTGTCTTTTTGCAGATCGGTGCCATGCGTACCAAGGTGCCGCAGGAAAAGCTGCGGCTGGTTGCCGGTGCGGAGGAAAAGAAAAAGAGCCAGCAGAAACAGCGGCAGACTGCCGGACGGGTTTCGGCTCAGGCAGCCAGACGGGGCACCATGGAACTGGATATTCGCGGCTGTACCTGTGACGAGGGCGTTTATCAGATGGACGCTTTTCTGGACAGAGCCGTCATGTCCCACATTGCCACGGTGACGATCATTCACGGCAAGGGCACCGGACTGCTGCGAAAAGCCATTCACCAGCGGCTGAAACAGCTGAAATACGTCAAGAATTTCCGTCTTGGCACGTTTGGCGAGGGCGAAGACGGCGTGACCATTGTATCACTGGAGTAACGGCAATATGACAAATCAACGGGAAAGCATTCTCCGCTATGCCGCGGAAAATTTCGGCACCACGCCGGAATACCTGTGGAAAAGCACACCGGACGCGGCAGTTCTGCGGCACAGAGAAAACGGCAAATGGTACGGGCTGCTGACGGATATTCCCGCGGAGAAGCTGGGACTGCCGTCCGGCAGAACGGTGCATATTCTCAATGTGAAGTGCAGTCCGCTGGAAACCGGTTCGCTGCTGCAAAAGGCGGGAATCTTCCCCGCGTACCACATGAATAAGACACACTGGGTCACAGTCCTGCTGGACGGCACACTGCCGGAACCGGAACTGTTCTGGCTGCTGGAAGAAAGCTACAGTCTTTCCATGCCGAAACCACGGAAACGAAAAGAGGAACGTACATGAAAATCTGGAACGCGACCATACATACGATGACAGATGCCGGCATTCTGGAAAACGGCTATGTCTGCATAGAAAACGGCAAGATCACCACCGTGGAGTCCGGCAAGCCGGCGGAACTGTCGCCGGAGGATATTGATGCCGGCGGTTCGGTGCTGCTGCCGGGCTTTATCGATGCACACACCCACCTCGGCATTATCGAAAACGGCATTGCTTTCGAGGGGGACGACTGCAACGAAGCCACCGATCCTTTTACCCCGCATCTGCGTGTCATTGACGGCGTAAACCCGCTGGATCACTGTTTTGCCGAAGCACGTGCAGCCGGCATAACTACGGTGATGACTTCTCCCGGCAGTGCCAACGCCTGCGGCGGCACCATGGCGATCCTGAAAACAGCAGGACGTATGGCAGACCGCATGCAGATCGGCACCGGTGTGAAATTTGCCCTTGGCGAGAATCCCAAGAGCGTCTACAACGACAGGGACGAAACGCCGATCACCCGCATGGCGACGGCGGCAATGATACGGGAGGGGCTGGCGAAAGCACAGCGGTATCAGCAGGAACTGGACTTTGCGGAGAGTGATCCCGACGAACACATGCCGGACTACGATGCCAAATCCGAAGCACTGCTGCCCCTGCTGGAACGAGATGTGAAAGCACACTTCCACTGCCACCGGGCAGACGACATCTGCACTGCCATTCGCATTGCCAAGGAGTTCAATCTGGACTATGTGATCATTCACGGCACGGAGGGACACCTGATCGCGGACATTCTGGCGGAGGAGAATGCTCCGGTGATTGCCGGTCCGATCCTGTGCGACCGATGCAAGCCGGAGATGCAGCACCTCACCATTTCCGGTCCGTCTATAATGCAGAAAGCGGGTGTCAAGCTGGCACTGTGCACCGACCACCCTGTGATTCCCATTCAGTATCTGCCCACCACGGCGGCTCTGGCAGTCAAGGGCGGCATGCAGCGGGAAGATGCCTTATATGCCATTACTGCCGGTGCGGCGGAGATTCTCGGTGTAGAGAACCGCGTAGGCAGCATTGCCGCAGGCATGGACGCGGACTTACAGCTTTATCGCGGTGATCCGTTAGATCTATTATGCGATCCATGGCTAGTAATGATTGACGGGCGGCGAGTCGCCGCTGACCTTACGCCCCAATTTCAAGTGTGAAAAGGGTAATGTTACGGCGGCAGCAGCCGCCTGTATGCCCCTCCGGGGGATTGCGGCGAGTCGCCGCTGACCTTACGCCCCAATTTCAAGTGTAAAAAGGGTAGTGTTACGGCGGGCAAGCCGCCTGTATGCCCCTCCGGGGGAGTTTTGTTGGTCGAAAAATGTTATATCTTCGGGTGATACTTGAATCTTACAGTACAAGTGAAACGCGAACTCTTTTCTTTTTTTGCTTCTTTTTTTCTTTTCAGCAAAGAAAAAAAGAAGCGTAACTCCTTGTGAAATCGGCTGGCTGTTGTAGAGGATATATGTAGAAACCCCTCAGTCAAGCCTACGGCTTGCCAGCTCAGCACAAGGCACGCCCTTCGGGTGCCCTAAAGGGGAGCCTGATTTAACAGTGCAAATTTGCAAACGCCGTAAAAATAAAAGTCACCCACCTGCACAAGAAAACACCTGAATATCAACATTACCAATACAGGCAAGGGCAACAATCGGCGTTGGCAAGCCCTAGGCGGACAGCGAGGAACGAGCGAATTCCGCCGGACGGTTTTGACATGGCTGCACCAGAAAATTACTGCCCTCGGGCAAATGTGGGCATCGCCCCCTACATATTGAAAAGGGTTTTCTGTAAAACCGAAAACATAGGAAAAAGATTTCACCAGAAGCCGTCCACATGGGCGGCTTTTGTTGTTGCAAAATTTTTTTCAAAAAGTGAGATATTTTGACCCTCTGGATTGTTATAGGGGTGAAGTACTTCAAAAGGCAACACAAACCAAGGAGGTGTACCACATGGACGAAGATGTATTCCGCGGCAAGCTGAAACAATACAAAGATACCGTTTACCGCATTGCCTTTACCTATCTGCGGAATCAGGCAGATGCGGAAGATGTCGCACAGGAAACATTCCTCAAGTTTTATCTGCGGGAAAAACCGTTCCCCGATGTCGGCAGCGAAAAGGCGTGGCTGATTCGGGTGACGCTGAACGCCTGCCACAACCTCCGGCGGTCGGTCTGGTTTCAGAATCGGGCGGAACTGCCGGAAAATCTGGCGACTGCGTTTGAAACGCCGCAGGACAATGCACTGTACGCGGCGGTGTTCTCCCTGCCGGAAAAATATCGGGTGGTGATCCTGCTCTACTACTATGAGGAATACTCCGTGCAAGAGATCTCCGAAATGCTGCAACGCAACCCCTCGACCATACAGACACAACTGGAACGTGCCCGAAAAAAACTGAAAGCACTCTTAGAACAGAAAGGTGGGTTTCACTATGGACAAACGGCAATACAAGCAGCTCATGGAACAAATTCAGATGTCTGATGCCTGCGAGCAGCGGATTCTGAATGCAGTGCACCAGACGAAAATGCCGCAGCTGAAAAAGCACATCACATGGCGAAAAAGAGCCGGCATTGCCCTTGCGGCAGCTGCCTGTGTGGCAGTAGTCAGCGTCTTTTCTGTAGCAGCCGCACAGAACACCAGTCTGCTGGAGAAACTATTCCCGTGGGCAGAGTCGGTAGACGTGCCGGAAACCGCAGTGTTCACCAACGGACAGATCGAATCCTTTACCGTAGACGGCATGGACGGTCTGGACATTACCCCTGTTGGCGTGGTCAATGATGCAAAAAATGTTTATCTGATGATGCGTATTGTTCCCAGTGATCCTGATTTCAACCCTGCAAAAAGAGCGATTGTAAACTATAATTCCGGTTCAGGCATTGTATATCCGATGATCAACGGGGAAAACAAACTCGATGATGCAGATAAAGATGATCCCTATTACTTGGGGAAATATGAATTTTTCGAACGGACAGACATACCGGAAGAAGACGGTTCGTACACCGCATTTTATCAGCTGCAATTTACAAACGGTATCACCTTTGACCATCTTAATTTTACCATTGGGCTGACTGATATTACAGATCTCATAGAAAAACAAAATGGATTTGTAAAATCTGAACAAACAGAACTACTGGGAACGATCGATGTCACAGTTTCACTGGATACCTCTGTTCAAGAAGTGACATTGAACTATACAGAACCGATTGCAATTCCCAATAAAAACGGCACTGGTTATCTGAAACATCTGGAAATACAGGCACTTTCGATGCAGCTTTCCGGCACAGGAGATATGCAGCTGTTTGATTCCTATGATTCCGCTTATCCAGTAACGATCACCTATGCAGACGGCAGCACTATGACACCAGATTGTAAAAACAGCAGTATATCATTCACCGACCAAAGTGATACGCCTTGGGAATATAGCATTGATTTCGACGAGCCTATCGCCCCAGAAGGCATTGTTTCCATTGAATTTGGCGGCACAACTATTCCATTCCATTGACAGTTTCATCGGCGGCACCATGCAAAGCGTGGTGTTGTCCGCATACTCTTCCCGACACCCTGCTTTTCTCCAGCAGGGTGTTTTTCTGTTCGGACAAAAAAATCCCCGAACAAACGTCGTGACGATGTCTGTTCAGGGAGTGATTTTTTCTAAATACATCAGGTTCTACAGAGGAACTGACAAAACTGATATTAGCCCTTTCTCCGCTTGCGGTTATAGCCGCCGCTGCGGGCACGCTGGTTATAGCCATGGCGGGACTGGCGGTGCTGTCCGCCGTTTCTGCCGCCGCGTCCGCGGGAGTCGCCGCGATAGTCGTTATCCCGTTCCTCATACCGCCGCACGGCAACGGACTTGCCGTTGATCTTTTCGTTCTGCATGGAGTCGATAACGAAATCGGTTTCCGTTTCCGGCACTTCCACGGTGGTGTACTGGTCGTGAATGTCGATCTTGCCGAACTCGTTGCCAGCCATGCCGGTGGCTTCTACCAGTGCTCCCAGAATGAAATTCGGTGCCATGCGGTCTTTTCTGCCGGCGTTGATGTGCACCCGAACCGTCTTGGCTCCGGCACGCTTGCCCTTGCGAATGGGCTTCGGCACGTCAAATGCCGGCAGGTTCTTGGTGGCATCGTCCAGCTGCTGCTGAATCAGAGCTGCCAGCAGCTGTTCCGGTGATTCGGTCTGTGCCAGCAGTTCCTGTGCCACTGCCAGTGCTTCTTCCGAAGCCGGTGCTGCCGCCAGTTCCAGCAGCTTGGCACGGGTTTCCGCTATAGCTGCACTGCGGAGTTCCTTGGAAGTGGGCACCGGAATCTCGGTGATGTCCGCCTTGGTATAGCGGGAGATTTCCCGCATCTCCATTTCCTGCTTTCTGCCGCTGAGAATGTTATACGCCGCACCGGTCTTTCCGGCACGTCCGGTTCTGCCGATCCGGTGGATATAGTACTCATGATCCTGCGGCAGGTCGTAGTTGAATACCGCGTCCACGCCCTTGACATCAATGCCGCGGGCTGCCACGTCGGTGGCGATCAGAATGGTACTTCTGCCGCTTTTGAAGCCGTTCATCACCTGTGTCCGCTGAAGCTGCTTCATGTCGCCGTGAAGCCCTGCCGCAGAAAAGCCACGCAGACAGAGGGCTTCGGTCAGTTCGTCTACCATTTTCTTGGTGTTGCAGAAGATCATGGCAGACTTAGGCTGTTTCGACAGCAGCAGCAGCTGGAGAGCATCGGTTTTACGTCCCATGGGCACGCTGACAGAAAACTGTGCAATCGCATCTACTGTCCGGTGGGCACTCTGAATCTGCACCAGCACCGGCTCTTTTTGATACTGCTTGGTAATTGCCAGAATTGCCGGCGGCATGGTGGCGGAGAACAGCACAGTCTGGCGTTCCTCCGGAATCTGTGCCAGCACCGATTCGATGTCCTCGCGGAAGCCCATGTTCAGCATTTCATCAGCTTCGTCCAGCACGATCGTTTTCAGGTTGTCCAGCTTCAGGGTACGGCGGCGGAGGTGGTCAAGGACACGTCCGGGAGTGCCGACCACCAGATTGGCACCGTTTTTCAGCTGGTAGATCTGGCGTTCCATGCTGGCACCGCCGTAGACTGCCACCGGCTTCACCTGCTTCTGAAAGCGGGCAAACTTACGGATCTCGTCGCATGCCTGCATTGCCAGTTCCCGTGTGGGACAGAGGATCAGGGCACAGACACTGCGGCGTTCCTCCTGCGGCAACTGTCCCATTTGCTCCAGAATCGGGATACTGAACGCCGCAGTTTTTCCGGTACCGGTATTGGACTTGCCGATCACGTCCCTGCCCTCCAGCAGCAGCGGGATCGCCTTTTCCTGAATTTCAGTCATTTCGGTAAAATCCAGCTGTGCCACAGCTTCCAGCAGCGGTGTGGATAGATTCAGTTCTTCAAATCGCATTCTTTTTCCTTTCCGATTTTGCTGTTCCTGCTGGTACTGTCAGGGCATTGCTCCCCTGCCTGTGCTCTGTTGCCGCATCTGCGAACTCACAATAACCATTCAACTTTCCCATACGATGTCTGTCATACCATGAACAGCAGTTTTCTCTCTTTTTCGTTTCCGCAAAAAAGCGTACCCAGCACCGCCCGAGGCGAAACCGGATACGCCAATTTTCTGTTAAGGCAATACCGCACAAAGATTGTGCGACAGATGCGTCGTCAAATTTTTCGTCAGATGAAACAAAAAGCGGAGTGAATACTTGATGTATTCACGAGCATTTTTGTGAAATATGACGGGAAATTTGCAAGCAGATGGCGTGCAAAGCCGCCAGACGCTCTTTGTGCGGTATTGCCTTAAAATATCCGCCGGACTTTGTGCGGCGTTGCCTTAGTCTTCCTCCGGCATGCTCCAGTTGTGGAATACGTTCTGCACGTCGTCATCTTCTTCCAGATTCTCCAGCAGCAGGTTCATCTTCTTGACTGCTTCTTCGTCGTCCAGTGTGGTATAGGTAGACGGGATCTGCATGACTTCTGCGGACAGCACGTTATAGCCCTTTTCGGTCAGACCTTCCCGCAGACCACGCAGAGCCGCCGGTGCACAGGAAACCTCGATCACTTCTTCATCGTCCATGGAGAAGTCGTCTGCATCAAACTCGAAGCAGTCCTCCATGACCTGATCTTCGTCCAGACCGTTGTTTTCCAGCACCAGCACGCCTTTTTCGCTGAACATAAAGGATACGCAGCCGGAAGTGCCCAGATTGCCGCCGAACTTATCGAAATAGTGGCGGACGTTTCCGGCAGTACGGTTCTTGTTATCGGTCAGGCACTCCACAATGACTGCCACGCCGCAGGGACCATAGCCCTCGTATACGATAGATTCGTAGTTGTTCTTGTCGCCCTCGCCGGCTGCCTTCTTGATGACACGGTCGATGTTGTCGTTAGGCACATTGTTGGACTTTGCCTTTGCGATCAGATCCCGCAGCTTGGCATTGCTGCTGGGATCAGGGCCGCCCTCTTTCACGCAAACGGTGATTTCTCTGCCGATCTTGGTGAAAATTTTGCCCTTGATTGCGTCAGTTGCTTCTTTTTTCCGCTTGATATTATTCCACTTCGAATGTCCTGACATTGGATTCACACTCCTTATTCTTCCGCAGGCGTTTCGCCTGTATGCATCACAATTTCAAACAGTTCTTCCAGCCGTTCTCCGGCACCGGTCAGGTGCAGATAGCCGAACAGGCTCTCCAGTCCGGTCGCCCTATGATAATCCTGTGCAGAAGTATGGCGGGGAACAGTGTTATTGGCATTTCTGCCGCGTTTATAGACACCAGCTTCGTCCTCCGTCAGGTGGGGCAGCAGTCGCTCTGCCGCCGCCGCCTGAAACGCAGCACACACCAGCTGTACCTTTTGGTCGTGAAGTTTTGCCGCCGGCTGGTTCGCCTGCCGCAGCAGGTATTCCCGCACCATGACCTCGTACACACTGTCCCCCAGAAATGCCAGTGCCATGGGGCTGTATTGTCTTGCCTGTGCCTGTGTCAACGGTTCCATCTGCTCACCTCATTACGGCACAAAGTCGAATGCAAAGCCCAGAATGTCTACGGTGTCGCCCTCCTGAATGCCCTGTTCTTCCAGTGCATCGATAATGCCGCTGCTGCGGAGCACCCGCTGGAAGTATTGCAGAGAGGAATAGTCCTCCATGTTGACTGTCCGCAGAATCGGTTCCAGCCACGGGGCATTGACATAGTACACGCCGTCTTCCACTTCGATCTCGAATTTGCCGTGGGCATTTTCTGCCAGTTCTTCCGGCGAGGGAGCCTCTGCCTCGTATTGCAGGATCGGCGGCAGGGTTTGCAGCAGGGCTGCTGTCGCCTGTACCAGTTCCGCAGTGCCCTGTGTGGTCGCTGCGGAGATCTCGTAGAACGGCAATCCCTTTTCCTCGATATACTGCCGGAACCGTGCGATCTGTTCCGGTTCTGCCATATCGCACTTATTGGCAACCACGATCTGCGGACGCTCCGCCAGATCTTCGCGGAACCGTTCCAGTTCGCCCTGAATGGTGTCGTAATCTGCAATGGGGTCACGTCCCTCACTGCCGGAAACGTCCACCACGTGGAGAATCAGGCGGCAGCGTTCCACATGCCGCAGGAAGTCGTGTCCCAGACCGACACCGTCGCTGGCACCCTCAATCAGTCCCGGAATATCTGCCATGACAAAGGACTGTTCCTCTGCCACGCGAACCATACCCAGCACTGGTGTCAGGGTGGTGAAGTGATAGTTGGCGATCTTGGGCTTTGCCGCACTGACTACGGAGATCAGGGTAGACTTGCCCACATTGGGGAAGCCCACCAGTCCCACATCTGCCAGCAGCTTCAGTTCCAGTGTGACATCAAATGCCTCACCCGGAAAGCCCGGCTTTGCAAAGCGGGGAATCTGTCGGGTAGATGTGGCAAAATGGATATTGCCCTTTCCGCCTCTGCCGCCCTTTGCAAGGATCTGCGGCTCATCGGTGGAGAGGTCTGCCATGATCCGACCGGTCTTGGTTTCCCGCACCACGGTGCCGCGGGGCACGCGGATCACCAGATCCGGTGCACTCTTTCCGGTACAATTGCGGGCACCGCCGTTTTCGCCGCGTTGTGCCGCATACTTCCGCTTATAGCGGAAATCGATCAAGGTAGAAAAGTTGTCATCTACCTGAAAGACCACGTCGCCGCCTTTTCCGCCGTCGCCGCCGTCCGGTCCGCCTGCCGCCACGTACTTTTCCCGATGGAAAGAAACTGCACCATCGCCGCCGTCGCCTGCTTTAATAGAAATCCGTGCCTGATCGACAAACATCTCTCACATCTCCTCTCATATCACGGTGCATTTCTGCACATTCATATAATAAGAAAATCCCAAGCATACAAACGCTGCTCGGGATTTCCAGTCGTTCTTCACTGATCCGACAAAATTGTCGTTTCGTTACTGTGCAGCGTATACGCTGACCTTCTTGCGGTCACGGCCAACACGCTCAAACTTTACAGTACCATCCACGGTTGCGAACAGGGTGTCATCAGAACCGATGCCAACACCTGCACCCGGATGAATGTGAGTACCTCTCTGGCGAACCAGAATGTTGCCAGCCTTTACGAACTGACCATCTGCACGCTTTACGCCCAGACGCTTGGACTCAGAGTCACGACCGTTCTTGGTAGAACCGGAACCCTTCTTATGTGCAAAAAACTGTACATTAATCTTCAGCATTTTCTTACACCTCCATGTGTGTGACTTGGATATTCGCAGGAAAGACCTTGGACAATTCCCCCAGCTGTAGTTCCAGACCGGCAAACAGCCGCTGAACATTTCCGGACGGATCCGGTTCTTTCAGCTGTATCGAAACCAATGCCGGTTCTTCCTGTTCCGCCGCCGAAACGGGGAGCCGGAAAATTTCCGTCATCAGGTTTGCCACAGTCTGTACGGTCGCGGAAACATAGGCACAGATCACATCTGTCCCCTCCTCCGAATAATCGGCGTGTCCGCTGATCTCACAGCCGGTGTACTGCTCTCCTGCAAGAAAAAAACGTGCGGAAATCATTTATGCCTCGATGGCTTCGATCTGCACCTGTGTATACGGCTGTCTGTGACCCTGCTTCTTCTTTTCGCCCTTCTTCGGCTTGTAGGTCATAACCGTAATCTTCTTTGCCTTGCCATTCTTGATGACCTTGGCACGTACAGAAGCACCGTCAACATACGGAGTACCGATCTTCAGACCGTCCTCGCCGCCAACTGCTACAACCTTGTCAAAAACAATGCTGTCTTCTGCTTCCACGTTCAGCTTTTCGATAAAGAGCGTGTCGTTTGCCTTTACCTGATACTGCTTTCCGCCGGTTTCAATTACTGCGTACATAATTCTTGGCACCTGCCTTTTACAAAAACTCGCTGCTGAAGGCACACCGAAGTGTTTCGAAACCTCCACGCATGCGGCTTTTTTATTATACCATACTTTTCGGGGCTTGTCAACTATTTTTTTGAAAAAAATCTGCCGGCAGGACTTTCCCCGCCGGCAGCGTTTTCTGGCGTTCCAGAGGTGATTCGAACACCCGACCTACCGCTTAGGAGGCGGTCGCTCTATCCAGCTGAGCTACTGGAACATGACAGAAACGGTGCACGGTTCGTTGGAACGTGTCCGTTTCCGATCAAAAAAGTTTAGGCAATACCGCACAAAGATTGTGCGACAGATGCGTCGTCAAATTTTTCGTCAGATGAAACAAAAAGCGGAGTGAATACTTGATGTATTCACGAGCATTTTTGTGAAATATGACGGGAAATTTGCAAGCAGATGGCGTACAAAGTCGCCAGACGCTCTTTGTGCGGTATTGCCTTTATGCCTTTACGCCGTACTGTTCGCGATATGCCAGCATTGCGTCCAGATGTTCCTTGCCCGGAATGACCTCATCGCGGATCCCCTGAATGATGTCCTCCATGTTGACGATAGAATATACCGGAACGCCGTACTTTTCATAAACAGCCTGTACTGCGGACTTTTCGCCCTCCAGTGCACGCTCCATACGGTCTACAGTGATGACCATGCCGGTGATGTCCACATCAGCAGCACTTTTCAGCTTCGGATACACCTCAGCCATTGCCTTGCCGGAAGTCATAACGTCCTCGATGATAACGACCTTTTCGCCGTCTGTCAGCTTCTTGCCCACAAACATGCCACCCTCGCCGTGGTCTTTGACCTCCTTGCGGTCGAAGCAGAAGTTGACATCTTTCTGGTACTTGTCCGCCAGAGCCACTGCCGCAGCTGCTGCCAGCGGAATGCCCTTATAGGCAGGACCGAACACGGTTTCCACCGGAATGTTGTGCTCGGCAATGCAGGCTGCATAATAGCGTCCCAGTTCCATCAGCTGGGCACCGCTGTGATAGTTGCCGGCGTTGATGAAATACGGTGCTTTTCTGCCGCTTTTCAGGGTGAATTCCCCGAACGTCAGCACGCCGCAGTCTACCATAAAACGCAGGAATGATTCTTTGTATGTCATCAGTTGGTTCTTCCTTTCTGTTAATCCATGCACACAGCGTTGCCGCTGTCCATACTATTATTATAGCGAAAATCAGAAGCCTTGTCAAGAATATTTGCTGGGGAATCGCAGAAATCAATTTTCAAAAATATGTTGATTTAAATTGTGCAAAATTATGAAGTTTGACAAATGGGGCTCCCCTGAAAGGGGGGCTGGCAGTGCGTAGCACTGACTGAGGGGTTTCCACTTATGCCGAAAACGTCATAAAAAGATTTTACGAAAAAACCTCTCCACCGCCTAACGGCGGTCCCCCTCCCCTTTCAGGGGAGGCTATCATGAAAATTGATTTCCGTGCTGGGGAATGTTATTTATGCCTGATGATGTGCGACATAGTTGTAGTGATAAGCTTTCCTCGAAAAGGGAAAGAAACCAGCAAAGCTGGTGAAGGGATTTTGAGCGAAATCTTTTTCTTGGTGTATTCGGTTTCACGGAAGAACCCCTCAGTCAGCCTGCGGCTGCCAGCTCAGCACAAGGCACGCCCTTCGGGTGCCCTTTCAGGGAAGCCTGACTTTTTAGGGCAATACCGCACAAAGATTGTGCGACAGATGCGTCGTCAAATTTTTCGTCAGATGAAACAAAAAGCGGAGTGAATACTTGATGTATTCACGAGCATTTTTGTGAAATATGACGGGAAATTTGCAAGCAGATGGCGTGCAAAGTCGCCAGACGCTCTTTGTGCGGTATTGCCTTAGAGTTTGCAAGACCTCACTTCTGCAATGTGCCGCTGGACAATGCTTTCAGATAGGCGTTGATGAAGCCGTCCAGATCGCCGTCCATGACTGCCTGAATGTTGCCGTTTTCGAAGCCGGTGCGGTGATCCTTTACCAATGTATAGGGCATGAACACGTAGGAACGGATCTGGGCACCCCATGCGATTTCCTTCTGCACGCCCTTGATGTCGGCGATCTTGTCCAGATGTTCCCGTTCCTTGATCTCCACCAGTTTTGCACGGAGCATCTTCATCGCGTAGTCCTTGTTCTGGTACTGGCTTCGCTGTGTCTGGCAGGATACCACGATGCCGGTGGGCAGGTGTGTCAGACGTACCGCGGAACTGGTCTTATTGATGTGCTGTCCGCCGGCACCGCTGGCACGGAACACGTCCATTTTGATGTCTTCCGGACGAATGTCCACTTCCATGGAGTCGTCGATTTCCGGCATGACTTCCAGAGCCGCGAAAGAGGTATGCCGGCGGCCGGAGGAGTCGAACGGCGACACACGCACCAGACGATGTACGCCGGATTCCGACTTCAGGAAGCCATAGGCGTTATCGCCGGAGATCATGATAGACGCACTTTTCAGACCGGCTTCGTCGCCGTCCAGATAGTCCAGCAGTTCTGCCTTGAAGTTGTGGCGTTCTGCCCAGCGGTTGTACATACGGTAGAGCATCTCTGCCCAGTCCTGTGCCTCGGTGCCGCCTGCTCCGGCGTGGAATGTCAGAATGGCGTTGGAACTGTCATACTCGCCGGTCAGCAGCGAAGCCAGTTTCAGGGATTCCAGTTCCTTGACGAACTTGTCCGCTTCCTCGTTGAGTTCCGCGTTGGATTCCTCCTCGCCCTCCTCCATGGTGAGTTCGATCAGGGTGAGAATGTCGTCCAGCGTTTCTTCCATTTTCTGATACTTTTCAATGCGGTTTTCCAGCGACTTGACTTCCTGCAATACCTTCTGGGAATTTTCCAGATCGCTGTAGAAATCCGGATCTGCCACCTGCTTTTGCAGTGCATCATAACGAGCCTGTGCCTTTTCAATGCCCAGTACCTCGTACAGTTCTTTCAGGTCCTTGCGGTAATCACTCATCGTGACACGCAGTTCATCTAATAATACCATAACTTCTCTCCTTGTTTCATGGGGTAAATCACGATCTCTTTTATTATACTACAAAATTGGAAAAGATGCAAATCTTTTCTTCGGATATTGAAAAAATTTTTTTTCTGTGTTATAATAAAGGAGATGTGCTGCCGCACACCAGTAAAGTTCGCGGAAATCAATTTTCATGATAGCCTCCCCTGAAAGGGGAGGGGGACCGCCGTTAGGCGGTGGAGAGGTTTTTTCGTAAAATCTTTTTATGACGTTTTCGGCATAAGTGGAAACCCCTCAGTCAGTGCTACGCACTGCCAGCTCCCCTTTCAGGGGAGCCTCACTTGTCAAAATTCATAATTTGGCACAATTTAAATCAACATATTTTTGAAAATTGATTTCCGTGAATAAAGTTGCTGGTGGGTTGTAACGGCTGAAACTTAAAGTTTGAAACGTTACAACACACCGGAAAAAGTTGTTGAAGAAACACTTAGAAAAGAGGGATACGCTATGGGAATACACACCGGAGAAAAATGCATCGTCTGCGGACAGGTCTTCACAGATGCAGATGACGTTGTAGTTTGTCCGGAATGCGGCACGCCGTATCACCGTGCCTGCTGGCAGAAAAACGGTGCCTGCATCAACCTGCCGCTTCATGAGTCCGGAAAAAGCTGGGAATCCACCAAGCCCAGAGAAGAAACCAGGAACACCAGGATCTGCCCCGACTGCGGCACCGGCAATCCGGAAGATGCCACCCACTGCAGCCACTGCGGCAAGCCGTTTCTCCGGCCGGAGGAACAGCAGGAGGGCACGCCGACGCTCCGCGAACAGTTGCAGCAAGCCGCAGAACGCATGGGCAGTGCTGATCCCACCTGCGGGCTGAACGAGGAACAGAAGCTGGACGGCGAACGGCTGGAAGATGTGGCGAACTTCGTGGAGCAGAACAACCTGTACTATCTGCCGAAGTTCCTGCGGTTCAGCAAGGGCGGCAGAATTTCTCTGAACTTCCCCTGCCTGCTCTTTCCCCAGTATTATCTGGCGTACCGGAAAATGTGGGCGGCGGCTCTGATCGTCATGGGCATCATGCTCCTGCTGAAAATTCCCCAGTCCTTACAGCAAATGCAGATACTGCTGCCGGACTATCTGCCGACACTGCGGCAGACCGGAGCACCGGCGGAGCTGCTGCAAACATTTCAGGCATTCAGCAGCAGGCTGGACGCTCACGAAACCCTGCTGTACAACGCTGCCATGATCAGCAGTTATCTGGAGATCATCATCAGCATTCTGCTGGGGCTTTTCGGAAACCGCCTTTATTACCGCTTTGTGCTGCGAAAAGTGCACAAGCTGGTACAGGAAGATGTTTCACCGGATATGAAACGCCGCAGACTGCGGCAGGAGGGCGGCGTGAACGGCTGGTTCCTGGTGGCAATGCTCGGCATTCAGATGGGAGCCTCTATCATCTTTTCTCTGATTATGATGCTGGTGATACTGCTGTCATGAAACACATTGCACTGATCGCCGCCTGCGACCGGAGCCGTGCCATTGGAAAAAACGGCAAAATCCCGTGGAACATTGCCGGAGAGCAGCAACGGTTCCGGCAGCTTACCACCGGACAGACGGTGATCTTCGGGCGGCGTACCTATGAGGAGATCGGCCACCCGCTGCCCTGTCGGGAAACCATTGTGGTTTCCGCCAGCCGGCAGTTTTCCGGTTCCCATCTGCAAACCGTTCCCACGCTGGCAGAGGCTCTGGCGGCGGCAAAGACGGAATGGGTCTTTGTCGGCGGCGGTGCACGGCTCTACGCGGAGGCAATGCCGCTGGCGGAAATGCTGTATCTCACGGAGATCGACGGGTTCTTTCAGGGAGACGTGTTCTTTCCGCCGCTGCCGGCAGGACAGTTTGCACGAATCGCAGAAGAACGCCATGACGGTGAGATCCCGTATGTGTATGTGACGTATCGGAGGAACAAGTGACCTGCCGCATCACCAAAATGTGTCGGCAGATTTTCCGACAGTATCGGGACGATGCAGGCATCGTCCCCTACACAAAAAACCGAATCTGCACCGATTCGCAAAATCCCTATGGACAAATACTGAAAAATATGCTATACTAGATGTAACAAATCATCTTATCAAAGGAGTCGGGTGAAACCCATGCAGCATGAAAAATCCTGCGGTGCCATTGTGTACCGCAAATCCCACGGGAACACGGAGATCCTGCTCATCAAGCACATCAACAGCGGGCACTGGTCATTTCCCAAGGGACACATGGAAAACGGCGAAACGGAAATTGAAACGGCAATTCGCGAGATCAAAGAAGAAACCTCTGTCAATGTCATGATCGATCCCACCTTTCGGGAAACGGTTTCCTACTTTCCCAAGCGGGATACCCAAAAGACCGTGGTCTATTTTATCGCACGGGCAAAGAATTACGACTTTGTGCCGCAGGAAGAAGAAATTGCAGAGATCCGCTGGGTAGACATCGGATACGCCTCTACCATTCTCACCTATGAGAATGACAAGAACATTGTCAACAAAGCAAAAACAGCGATCAAAGAATTCTAAACGCTTTAGGCAACACCGCACAAAGCTTGTGCGTAAGGTGCGTTGTCAGATTTTTCGGCAGATTGCCTAGAAATTCCGCAGGCATACTGCCGGTCGCAATTTATCTTAGTGCGACACTCCTTTGTTCTCGGGCAGAATCCTGCCTCGAACGCAGTCGTATGGCAAGGGATTTCTGGGCAATATGACGGAAAATCTGCACGCAGATTGCGTGCAAAGCCGTCAGGCGGGCTTTGTGCGGTGTTGCCTTTACAAAAAAATCAAAACCGCTTCCGGTTCTACGCAACGCGAACCGGAAGCGGTTTTTTAGGGCAATACCATACAAACTTTGTGCAGTGCTGCCTATAAAATATTCCACCAGAACGGCATTTCGCTTTCGCCAAGCCGCGTGATCCACATACGAACTTCTTCCAGTTCCGAGGTCAGTTCGTCACAGTTCTCTGCCTGCATGGGTGCCAGATGCGAAACTGTCACATCGATTTGCAGCACCTTGTCCCGCCAGACCACCAGATTCAGCCGGCGTTCTGATTTTTCCCACTGATTTTGAAACTCCGCAAATGCCTGCTTCGCCTGCTCCGGCTGGGTTTCGGCAATTTGCTGTACGGTGTCCAGCTGTTTCAGCAGACGGCTGGTTTCCGAACGCACCAGCCACGCTGTCCCGCAGCTGCACAGCACCAGTGTCAGCAGAATGGCAACTCCCAGACGTACCCGATTCATGCCGCGTCCCCCCGTTTCTTTGGAATAATGGTACAGGTGCCCTCGGCATCGCTGAGCATCAGGAACACCTGTTTTTCCGTCAGGCGGTGCTCCGCCAGCTTCTGTTCCAGCCACGCCTGATTTTTCCCCAGCATGGCAAGGGACTTGTTCATGACGCAGCCGTCCTGTATCACGGCAACAGGCGGATTCTGTGCCGTCTTTTTCAGGGTGATGTCCGCCGGTGTCAGAGGCTGGCACTCCGCCTTGAGATAGACGGAAATCGTGCCGGTGGTTTCCATGACGGCGAACTGCACCTGACTGATGTCGAACACCTGCTGCTGCCGGAGAGCCGTCATCAGGTCATCTACCGACAGCCGCAGATCCTGCATGGTCGCCTGTTCGATCTGCCCGTCCCGCACCACGATTTTTGGTCTGCCGGAAATGATGCGACGCATTCGCAGGGATTTCAGCGTCACCCACGACATTAACGCTTCGAAGCAGACCAGCGTCAGGATCGGCAGGATCCCCAGTATCAGGGGAATGCTGGTATCCTCCAGCGGCAGGGTGGCAATGTTGGAGATCAGAATGGTGATGACCAGCTCCGAGGGCTGCAATTCCCCCAGCTGCCGCTTCCCCATCAGACGCACTCCGAAAATCACCACAATGTACAAGATCAGCGAACGAATGAGAACCACACTCACAAAAAACGCCTCCTTTCATACGAGTAGTATGTCCGGAGGTGTTGGAGATTATGCAGTTTTCAAAGGCAATACCGTTTTTCACTGTTCCGGCGTTTCTTTTTTCTTGAAGATCACCAGCTTGCTGAAGATGTAGTTCAGCACCAGAATGACTACCTGTGCCAGAATCTTCACCAGCAGCGAACGCCATGTGACGATCTCGCCGTTGACGGTAGCGAAGAAGTGGTTGCCCAGTTCCATAATGGCAAGCTCCAGAAAATAGGTCACCAGACGGGCACCGTAGAACATGTAGAATTCCCGCCAGAACGCCGCCCTGGTGTGGGTTTCGCTTTTGAACACATACTTCTTGTTGGTGAAGAAGGCAAACGTCACCGCAAAGATCCACGAGATCGTGGTGGAAAGTCCGGTGTTCAGCCAGTTCGCCATGTGCATGGTGTTGAACAGTGCTGTCGGCAGCATCTGGAACACCAGCGAAACTACTGTAGTCAGACCGCCCATGAGAATGTACATCCACACGGATTCGTGGTCGTACCACAGCTTTTGCAGCGGCTTCGGCAAATGGTCGATGATCCAATGAATTGCTTTTTCCATAGAAGATTCCCCTTTTCGACAAGTTTTCACAAAAATTGTGGTTTCCCTTGATTTTTTTTAAATTTTATGGTATGATAGAAGAATCAATGATTCTACAGGCAGCACCGCACAAAACTTGTACAGCAGTGTTGCCCACACTTTCTCGGGAGGAACTATTTTGGGTTACGTCATACCAATTCTCATTCTTGTTGCTTTTTCCGCACTGTTTTCCAGCACGGAAACTGCTTTCGCCTGCGTCAACAAAATCCGGTTAAAGCACATGGCAGATTCCGGCGACAAACGTGCCGAAAAGGCTCTGGACATCGCGAACCGCTATGAACAGGCTCTGACTGCCATTCTGGTGGGCAACAACGTGGTCAACATTGCTGCATCTTCTCTGGCAACCATTCTCTTTACCGCGTATTTCGGCTCTGCCGGTGCAGCCATTTCCACAGTCGTCATGACGATTCTGGTGCTGACATTCGGCGAGGTGCTGCCAAAGTCCTACGCCAAGTCCCATGCGGACAAACTGGCTCTGGCTCTGGGCGGCATTCTCTCCAGATTCACACTGCTGATGACGCCGTTTGTACTGTTCTTCGGTTTGCTCTCCCGTGCGTTCACCGCCAAAGAGGAAACGCCCAGTGTCACCGAGGACGAACTGAAATACATCATTGACGAGATCGAGGAGGAAGGCGTACTGGAAGAACAGGAAAGCGATCTGGTCATTTCCGCCCTCCAGTTTGACGAAACTTCCGTCAGCGATATTCTGATCCCCCGTGTCCGCATGGTAGCTCTCCCCTCGGATGCCACAGTGGAGGAAGCAAAGCAGCTGTTCCTCAACAACCACTTTTCCCGCTTTCCGGTGTACGAAAAGGACATGGACAACATCATTGGCATGATCACCAACAAGGACTTTTTCCGGCTCATGTGCGGCGAATTTACAGAGCTGTCGGAAATCACACAGAACGTCATCTATGTACCGGAAACCAAACGCATCAGCGATATTCTGCGGGACATGCAGCACGCCAAGACTCACCTCGCCATTGTGGTAGACCAGTACGGCGGCACCAAGGGCATGGTCACACTGGAGGACATCATTGAACAGCTGGTGGGTGAGATCTACGACGAGAGCGACGAAGTCATTCACGAGTTTCAGAAGACGGCTCCCCACACGTACACCATTCTGGGGTCGTTCAGCATCAGCGATGTCTGTTCCGCACTGGACGAGGAGGACGCTCCTGCAAAGGTTCCGGAAACCGACTGCACCACCATCGGCGGCTGGGTCATGGAACTGCTGGGGCACATTCCCGATGCCGGCGAAACCGTAGAGCACGACAACTTCCACTTCACCGTACTGGAAGTGGAAAACCAGACCATTCAGTCTATTCGGCTGGAGGTCACACCGCCGCCCGCAGAGAACGGCGAATCCAAATAAAGGCTTTATGCAGTGTTTCCCTTACAGCGAGGCAGCCGGAAAACCGTTCCGGCTGCCTTTTTTTGCGTTGCCGCCGCTATTTCTTCTTATACTTGAACAGGACAAATGCCACGATCGCCGTCAGCAGCAGTGACAGCAGCGTGGGAAACCATGTATGCTCCGCAAAGGGCAGATCCAGCGTATTCATGCCATAAAAGCTATAGACCATCGTCGGGATCGCCAGAATGATCGTCACCATAGTCAATCGCCACATGACGATATTCAGATTGTTGGAAATGACAGATCCGAACGCGTCCACCACGCCGGACAGGATTCCGGAGTAAATGCTCGCCATTTCCTGTGCCTGTTTCAACTCGATCAGCACATCTTCCAGCAGATCCTGATCTTCTTCGTACAGCTTCACCACTCTGCCGCGGAGGATCTTGTTCATGGTCACATCATTGGATTTCAGCGATGTGGAGAAGTAGATCAGGGATTTTTCCAGTTCCAGCATCTGAATCAGTTCGTGATTCTTCATGGCACCGTGCAGTTTCCGCTGCATGGCACTGGAAGTTTTGTCGATTTGTTTCAGGTATACCAGAAAAGATGCGGTGATGTTCATCATCAGCCGCAGGACAAACTGTGTCCGGAACTGAGTCTGGATATTCCGCACCCGTCCGCTGACTACATCATTGATGACCTTGTTCTCCCGCAGAGAAATGGTAAAAACATAATGATCGGTCAGGATAATGCCCAGAGGCATGGTATAAAAAATCAGCGTGTCGTCCTTCTGCACTTCCGAAACGGCTGTGTCCACGATGATCAGCGTCTGGTTTTCCTCCTGCTCCACACGGGACGATTCTTCTTCGTCCAGTGAGGATTTCAGAAAGTCGCTGTCCAGACCGTAATCGTCGATCAGCATTTTCCGTTCCTGTGCTGTGGGGTCTACCACAGAGATCCAGCACCCCGGCATCAGAGAATCCACCTCGATCAACCGGTTTGCCACGGTTTTATAATAAGAAACCAAATCGGATACCACCTTTCCCGCAAGGCAGCCCGACCGGTGCCGGCATCAGCTGTCCTTGCTCATTTTCCGTGTGTTCATCCGTTTGCCAAAGTCATATCGCGTACATGGCAAGGGAT
Organism: Ruminococcus sp. OM06-36AC; assembly: GCF_003438725.1. Classification (NCBI taxonomy): domain Bacteria; kingdom Bacillati; phylum Bacillota; class Clostridia; order Eubacteriales; family Oscillospiraceae; genus Ruminococcus; species Ruminococcus sp. OM06-36AC. The sequence goes on along the minus strand of NZ_QSTT01000004.1, from coordinate 53,267 downwards.
AAGGGTCAGCGTTCATGCCGCACCTCCTAGTGTTATCATATTCCGGCAAATTTTCCGGCGTGTGCATCACGCGTCAATTTGCCGCATTTTCTATTATAACAGAAAAAACCGCCTTTGACAAGACGGTTTTTTGTAAAATTTGAAACAACTGAAACAACGCCGAACGAGATCCGCCGGACAGCGGACGGGTTGCCTTAAGGAAACACTGCATAAAGCTTGTGCGTAAGATGCGTCATCAGATTTTTCGGCAGATTGCATAGAAATTCCGCAGGCAGACTGTATGTCTGGCAAGGGATTTCTGGGCAATATGACGGAAAATCTGCAAGCAGATTGCGTGCAAAGCCGTCAGGCGGGCTTTATGCTGTGTTTTCTTAAATACAGTAATCATCTCCGCAGCCCGGTCCGCTGTTCAAAATGTCCTGTAGTGTGATGCTGTCCAGATAACGGTTGACTACCTTATACAGTCCTTCCCACACAGAGATCGTCAGGCACTGTTCCGCACGGGGGCAGTCCACCACACCGGTTTGCAGACATGCCACTGGTGCAAGGTCGCCCTCTGTGATGCGGAGCACCTCGCCGACAGTATACTCCTCCGGAGCCTTGGAGAGCCGGTAACCGCCCTGATAGCCGCGGTTGGTGCGGAGCATATTGGATTTGTTCAGCAGCGGAACGATCTGCTCCAGATATTTTTTCGAAACGTCCTGCCGCTGGGCAATGTCTTTCAGCGAAACGTAGCCGTCCCCCTGATTCTGTGCCAGATCCAGCAGCATGCGTAAGGCGTATCGTCCTTTGGTTGAGATTTTCATGTGTCGTCCTTTCCAGCGTGACAGGCAGCATTTACACGCCGTTCTGCCTATACTTTTTTATCATATACTACTATTATACCATAGGTTTTGTAGGTTTTCAAGGGCAAAACAGCAATTTTTTTCAAAAAGGTGTACAAAACAACGCTGCCGAAATTGTGGAAAACGGCGAAATACGCCTTTGTGCGGTATTGCCTCAGGACTTTTCCGCACTGGAAATTCTGCCGCCGCCCACAACGGTTTCGCCGTCATAGAGAACGACAGCCTGTCCGCAGGTGATCGCCCGCTGCGGCTCGTCGAATTCCACATGGAGTACGCCGTCTGGTGTGCACCATGCCGTGGCAGGCTGTTCCGGATGGCGGTAACGGATCTTCGCCTGTACGCGAACCGGCTTTTCCAGACTGTCGCAGGAGATCAGGTTCACGTCGGTGGCGGTCAGCCTGCGGGAAAACAAGTCCTGACTGCCGCCCAGCGTGACGGTGTTCTGTTCCGGACAGATGCCGCAGACATACAGCGGATGCGGGGCAGAGATACCCAGCCCTTTTCGCTGTCCGATGGTGTAGTGAATGACACCGCGGTGGGTGCCGATCGGTTCACCGGCTGTGTTGAGAAACGCACCGGTCCGGGACGTTTTGCCGGTGTAGCGTTCAATGAATCCGGCATAGTCGCCGTCGGGAACAAAGCAGATGTCCTGACTGTCCGGCTTGTCCGCGTTGATGAAGCCGTTTGCCTCAGCGATCTCCCGCACCTCGTGCTTGGAGAGTTCCCCCACAGGGAACTGGGTGTGTGCCAGCTGTTCCTGTGTCAGATTGTACAGGACGTAGCTCTGATCCTTACTGTTATCCAGCCCCTTTTTCAGCAGATACCGTCCGGAAGCTTCATCGTAGACCACGCGGGCATAGTGACCGGTGACAATGGTGTCCATCTGCATTTCCTGCATCCGCAGATAGAGCTTTTCAAATTTCAAGTACCGGTTGCAGTCGATGCAGGGGTTGGGAGTCCAGCCCTTTTCGTAGGCACAGACAAACCGATCCATGACCTCCTTTTCAAAGTTTGCCGTGAAGTTGAAAACATAGTAGGGCATGTGCAGCCGGTAAGCCACGCTGCGGGCATCTTCCACATCGTCCAGAGAACAGCAGGTCTTTTCCCGCTTTACGCCTGCCTGTTCGTTTTCAAACAGCTTCATGGTCGCCCCGACGCATTCGTAGCCCTTTTGCTGCATCAGCAGAGCCGCCACGGAGCTGTCTACACCGCCGCTCATCGCAATCAGTGCCTTTTTCATACGATCACCTTTTTCCTAGAATCTTATATTATATTCAGTATAAACGAGAACGGGGGAAAAGTCAAGGGCAATACCGCACAAAGAGCGTCTGGCGACTTTGCACGCCATCTGCTTGCAAATTTCCCGTCATATTTCACAAAAATGCTCGTGAATACATCCAGTATTCACTCCGCTTTTTGTTTCATCTGACGAAAAATTTGACGACGCATCTGTCGCACAATCTTTGTGCGGTATTGCCCAAGGAAATGTGGAAAATCATCTGACAGGAGCGTTTGACTTTTCCCGGAAAAGTGTTATACTGGAAAGTATGTAGAACGTAACAGAAAAGGAGAATGTATCAATGAAACGTTTTTTGCAATGGTGGAAAGGACAGCCGGTGCTGGGGATCTCGCTTTTGGCGGCGCTGGTGTCCATGTGCTTTGTGCCGCCGGATGCCGGCTATTTGTCCTACTGCAACCGGGCTGTGCTGATCCAGCTGTTTTGTCTGATGCTCACGGTGGCAGGACTGCGCAGCATCGGCGTGTTTGAACAGGTGACGCAAAACTTGTTGAAACGTGCCGGGACGGTGCGGCGTGTGGGAATGTTCCTCGTTCAGCTTTGTTTTTTCAGCGCAATGCTGGTGACCAATGATGTGGCGCTGCTCACTTTTGTGCCGCTGACACTGCTGCTGTTCCAGGAAATCGGGGATGAGAAAAGCCGCATCTGGGTCATTGTTCTGGAGACAGCCGCCGCCAATCTGGGCAGCATGATGACACCGGTAGGCAATCCTCAGAACCTATACCTCTATGCGGCGTATCAGCTGCATACCGCAGACTTCTTCCGTACCATGCTCCCCGCCGGCGTGCTGAGCTGGCTGATCCTTCTGGGACTGTCGTTCCTGCTGCCGAAAACGCCCTGTGCCGGAAAGCCTGTGGAAACGGCTTCGTCTGCCATACCGAAAAAGCCGGCGGCGGTATATCTGCTGCTGTTTCTGGCGTGTCTGTTGACTGTGTTCCGGGTGCTTCCGGACTGGCTCTGCCTTCTGCTGACTGCTGTACTGGTATTTCTCTGTGACAAAAAGCTCTTTGCCCAGGCAGATTACTGTCTCCTGGGGACATTTGTCTGCTTTTTCGTGTTCGTGGGCAATATTGCACGGGTCGATGTGGTTCGGGATTTCTTTGCCGGCGTGATGCAGGGCAGGGAACTGTGGGTCTCGGCAGCGCTTTCGCAGTGTATCAGTAATGTGCCGGCGGCGGTGATGCTGTCCGGCTTTACAGAAAATGCAAATGCACTGCTGCTGGGCGTGAATCTGGGCGGCCTTGGAACGCCTATCGCATCTCTGGCGAGTCTGATCTCCTATCAGTTTTACAGTAAGGCAGCGCATTCCCGTCCGGGAAAATATCTGGGCATTTTTTCTGCTGTGAATTTCGGAATGCTGGCGATTTTGCTGGCAGTGGGATGGCTACAGCTGCGATCCTTCTAAGCGGATTCCCTCGTATGCCAGACAATGCGCCTCCGGCTGATGCCCCAATTCTGTGGTCACGGCAATGGGCAGTGCAGGATCGTCTATGATGTCCTGCACCAACCGGTACAGCGTCGGGAGCTGCTGCTTTTCCGCCAGTTCCGAAAAGTTCCCCAGCAACACGCCGCTGCATCGGGAGAACATTTCCATTTGCCGGTATTGGTGCAGCATAGTCTCCATTCGAGCAAAACTGCCGGAATAACTCTCCAGAAACAGTACCCGTCCCGTGGGATCTGGCTGCCACGGTGTGCCGGTGAGCTTCAGCGTGCAGCGGATATTGCCGCCGCAGACCCTTCCGGAGAGCGAACTGCCCTGCAAAAAGGCATAGTGAAATCGAAACAGAGCATCGTCCTGCTGCTGTATCCAGCGCGCAAACCGTTCTTTGGCGGCGGAACTGCTTGCCAGAAAGCGCGCCTGCAAATAAAACACCGGGACGTCTCCGAAATCCTGCAGCGGATTGAGCAGAACCGAGACGTCGCTGTACCCAAAAAAGGGCTTTGAGCATCTGGCGATCTCTTTAAAATCGAGATGGGGCAGAATGGCATTTGCTGCGTCACCGCCGGTCAGATCGAATAAAGCATCCACTTCCGGGTCTGCAAACGCGGCTTGTATGTCTGCGGCGCGTCGTTCTGCCGGCTGCGGCTTGCCGGCAGCAGTCTGGTATAGGGATGGAAAAATCACGGTGTGCAGTCCCAGTGATTCCAGAACAGCACAAAGACGCGAAACCGTATCACTGTCCCGGGGCAGCCCGTCGGAACTGCCCACCAGTGCAATGGTACTGCGGGGAGAAAGCTGTAACATGAAAAGACCTCCGTTCTTATTTATAAGGCAATACCGCACAAAGATTGTGCGGTATTGCCTTATAAATCTGCTTTAGTATAACACATCAGATAGTCACCGTCAAAGCTGAAATTGGACCTACAATTTTACAAACGAAACAGGAAATGCGATTTTACTTTTCTTTTTTTTAAGAGGAATCCAACAAATCGCCGGAAAAGATCAAAAAGTAAGGTTTTGCAAAAAAAAATCTTGGGAATTTGCAAGAAACCTATTGACATCGTAGTTGAGATGTGATATTATTAAGACAGATCAAAACACAGTCCTCTGACGGCAAAAAACACGTCGTGCAAGCGTCGTGAAAATTGCCTGCCCAAAAGATTGTGCTTTGGAAAAATCCAAATCAAATTTCGCCGGTTTATCCGGCAAAGGGGAGATCTTAAAATGGCAGAGACAATGGCAAAAGCATGGGAAGGCTTCGTTGGCGGTGCTTGGGAAAAGACCATCGACGTTCGTGACTTCATCCAGAAGAATTACACTCCGTATGAGGGTGACGAAAGCTTCCTGGCTGGCCCGACAGAATCCACAACAAAGCTGTGGAGCGAAGTAATGGATCTGTTCCAGAAAGAACGTGAAAACGGCGGCGTTCTGGACATGGATACCAAGCTGGTATCAACAGTAGATTCTCACGAAGCAGGTTATATCGACAAGGATCTGGAAACTATCGTAGGTTTGCAGACTGACAAGCCGCTGAAGCGTTCTCTGCAGCCGTTCGGCGGTATCCGTATGGCTGAAGAAGCATGCAAGGCTTACGGCTATGAAGTAGATCCGGAAATCACCTATATCTTCACACACTACAGAAAGACACATAACGAGGGCGTATTCGATGTTTACACACCGGAAATGCGTGCTGCTCGTCATAATGCGATCATCACCGGTCTGCCGGATGCTTATGGTCGCGGCCGTATCATCGGTGACTATCGCCGTGTGGCTCTGTACGGTATCGATCGCCTGATCGAAGACAAGAACTACCAGAAGGCAATTACTTCCGGCACCATGACCGAAGAAAAGATCCGCCTGCGTGAAGAACTGGCAGACCAGATCAAGGCTCTGAAGGCTCTGAAGAACATGGCAAAGAAGTACGGCTATGATATTTCTGTTCCGGCTACCAATGCAAAGGAAGCAATCCAGTGGACATACTTTGCATATCTGGGTGCTGTCAAGGATCAGAACGGTGCAGCAATGAGCCTCGGCCGTACCTCCACATTCCTGGACATCTACATTCAGCGTGATCTGGACAACGGCACTCTGACTGAAGAACAGGCTCAGGAATACATCGACCACTTCATCATGAAGCTGCGTATGGTCAAGTTCGCAAGAACTCCGGAATACAACGCACTGTTCTCCGGCGACCCGCAGTGGGTTACTGAATCTATCGGCGGTATGGGCATCGACGGCAGAACCCTGGTTACCAAGAACAGCTTCCGTTATCTGCATACTCTGGAAAATCTGGGTACTGCTCCGGAGCCGAACCTGACCGTTCTGTGGTCCAAGCGTCTGCCGAAGGCATTCAAGCACTACTGTGCAAAGCTGTCCATCAACACCTCTTCGTTCCAGTATGAGAACGATGATCTGATGCGTGTGACACACGGTGATGACTATGCGATCGCTTGCTGCGTATCCTCCATGCGTGTTGGTAAGGAAATGCAGTTCTTCGGTGCCCGTGCAAACCTGGCAAAGTGCCTGCTGTACGCAATCAACGGCGGTGTCGATGAAAGACTGGACGCTAAGACCGGCAAGCACAATCAGGTTGGTCCGAAGTATCGTCCGGTAGAAGGCGATTATCTGGATTATGATGACGTTATGGCAAAGTACACAGACATGATGGCATGGCTGGCTAAGCTGTACGTAGATACCCTGAACTGCATCCACTACATGCACGACAAGTACTGCTACGAAGCAATCCAGATGGCTCTGCACGACAGAGATGTAAAGCGTTACTTCGCAACTGGTATCGCTGGTATGTCTGTTGTTGCTGACTCCCTGTCTGCAATCAAGTATGCAAAGGTAAAGTGCATTCGTGACGAATACGGCGTTGTAACTGACTTCGAAGTAGAAGGCGACTTCCCGAAGTACGGCAACAACGACGACCGTGTAGACAGCATTGCTGTTGAGATCCTGGACAAGTTCATGGATATGATCCGCAGCAACTACTGCTACAGAGGCGGCGTTCCGACCACTTCTATCCTGACCATCACTTCCAACGTTGTATACGGCAAGAAGACCGGTAACACTCCGGACGGCCGTAAGAAGGGTCAGCCGCTGGCTCCGGGTGCAAACCCGATGCACGGCCGTGACACTCACGGTGCAGCAGCATCTATGGCATCTGTTGCAAAGCTGCCGTGGAAGAATGCACAGGACGGTATCTCCAACACCTTCACCATCATTCCGGATGCTCTGGGTAAGGATTCCAAGGTATTCGCTGGTGATATTGACATCGCTTCTATCCGCGAGGAAATGGAAAAGCAGTAAGTCTGAAAAGGACTATTTGAAAGGAGGCACAGGGTCATGGCAGAACATGAAGTCAAGGAACAGGATAAGTCGGACGAACTGGTGGACATGATTGAAAAGCTCATGGAAGATGGCAGCGGTCATCTCACGATTTCGGAAGACGATCTCATGGGCGAGGGCTTGAATGTGAAGACCTATCGCAGCATGGATTGCTCGAAGGGGAACATGGCTTGCTGTCAGCCGACTGAATTTATAGAGGACGAGTGAGTTTTTCACCAGTCCCGCGTATATCCTGATTTGTAAATTCTCAAGGAGGAATTTATCATGGCAAACGAAAAGCAAATTGAAAATCTGGTAGGTCTGTTGGACGGCTATGCAGAAAAAGGCGGACACCACCTGAACGTAAACGTTCTGAACCGCGAAACTCTGCTGGACGCTCAGGCACATCCGGAAAAGTATCCGCAGCTGACGATCCGTGTCAGCGGCTATGCTGTTAACTTCATCAAGCTGACCAAGGAACAGCAGGACGACGTTATCACCAGAACTTTCCACGCTGCTCTGTAAGCGGAAACGTACTGAAACAGCAAAATTAGCATAACATAATGTTAGCAGTGGGCGTGCAGTTTCTGTACGCCCATTGTTGTATCAAAATGATCGGAGTGCGGCAGAATATTCGTGAAATGCTGCATTTCAGGAAAGGAGTACAACATGGAAGGACACATTCATTCTACCGAAAGCTTCGGCACCGTTGACGGCCCTGGCATTCGCTTTGTGATTTTCTTTCAGGGCTGCCCCATGCGATGTCAGTACTGCCACAATCCGGACACGTGGACGATCGACAACGGCAACACCGCAAATCTGCGTTCTGTGGAATCCCTGTTGAAAGAGTATGACGGCATCAAGGAATTTCTCCATGATGGCGGCATTACCGCCACCGGCGGCGAACCACTGGTGCAAATGGAGTTCCTGACAGAACTGTTTGAAACTGCCAAGAAGAAGGGCATCCATACCTGTCTGGACACCTCCGGAATCCTGTTCCGGCAGGAACGCCGCGAGGAATTCGACCGCCTTATGGCAGTGACAGATCTGGTCATGCTGGACATCAAGCACATTGATGACACCGAGCACCAGAAACTGACCAAGCAGAGCAACAAGCACATTCTGGAATTTGCGGAGTACCTGAACGAAAAGGGCGTTCCCGTCTGGATCCGCCACGTGGTCGTGCCGACCATTACGCTGAATGATACCTATCTGAAACAGCTGGGGCATTTTATCGGCGGACTGGATAATCTGAAAGCTCTGGACGTGCTGCCGTATCACACCATGGGCGAAGTCAAGTACGAAAATCTGGGCATCGACTATCCGCTGAAAGGCATTCCGGCAGCAACCAAGGAACAGGCGATCCACGCAAAACAGGTGATTTTCGAGGGCATCAAGGAACGGATTCGGGAAGATATTCACAAGAAGTGAAAGATCTGCACGCAGACCGCATGCAATAAAAACAACAAAAGCCGCATCACGGAGAGGGCTCCGGTGATGCGGCTTTTTGATTCCTAAGACAGTTACACTGGCATAGAATCATTCTGCGGTTTGATGACAATGCGGTTCTTGTTTTTCTTATCCTGATATAGCTTCTGATCGGCGTACTTGACGTAATTCTGCAACTGTTCCCCGCCCTGACATGTCACAGTATACACCCCGACACTCAGCGTGATGTTATAGGGAATGGCACTGGTAGCGTTATACTGCTGGGCAGCCTTTTTGATGCTGTCGTAGATCTGTTTTCCGGCGGTTTCCGGATCATCGGCCATGACGAAGCCGGCGAACTCATCGCCGCCCACTCTGCCGATTGCGTCCAGCAGCGGCGTAGCAGAACTGAGATACTGCACACAGGTTTTCAGGGCATGGTCGCCGCCGTCGTGTCCGAATGTATCGTTGATGATCTTCAGATTGTCCAAGTCTGCCAGAATCAGCACGCCGCCTTTCCCAGCGGATTCCTGACTGCTCAGCATGGCATTTGCTGCACGATAGAAACCGCGGCGGTTGTACACACCGGTCAGTTCGTCCGAGTCGGAGATCAGCTTCAGACGGCTGTTGGCAAATCGTGCTTCCTCCAGATTGCCCTCCAGTTCCTTGACCAGCCGCGTCATCTTAATGGCAGAGCAGATCTGCGGTGCTACGGAATAGATCTGGGAAAAATGGTTATAGTCCAGTTCACAGATAAACAGCCCGTACTGCTCCTCGTTGGAGAACAGCGGCACCATGACAAACGTATACCGCCGGTCCTGCGGCATATAGCGGTTGGCAATGCAGGAGTAAATAGAAATCTGCTGTTCCGGTGGCTCTACCCGCTGTAACTTCTGCCCGATATGGTAGGATTTCAGGTACAGATTTTCCGGCATGATCCACTGCTCATATTGATAGTGCACCACCGGCGAATGGAAGACGTAGATATAGCTGCTCTTGAAGTTGACCCGATAGAGGTTTTTCACAATGGAGAAAAAGCTTTTTTCTTCATCATTGCTGTTGATCATCATGTCCTTGTTGATATTGCTGATCAAAAAATTACTGTACACCAGATTGGTACGGAGCAGATACTGCTGCTGCATGCTGTAGTCCAGCAGGTTATCCAGAAAGAACTCGTGGAGCCGTTCTGCTGCCAGCAGGTTTTCCGGCTGTTCCCGACAGATCTGCACGGCAAGTTCCTTCGCATACGTCACAACTTTTTTCAGCAGCGGCACCTGTATCGGAATCACGTCCGTCTGGTCGAACATCTCGGAGATTTCCTTCTGGTATTCCGCCAGCGGCAGCGGTTCATGGCTGCAAACTGCCTGAAATTCTTTCTTCAGCAGTTCCCACACCCGCCAAATGAATCTGGTCTTTGTCGCACTTTCCAGATCGCCGATGTACTTGTTGAAGATCATGCCCACAATTTCTTCCGCCGCACAGTGATCTGTCAGATTCTGAATCTGTTCCTCTGTCAGGTCGCAGGATTCCCGCACGATCAGCCGTGCGTCCAGCGTCCTGCTCCGGGTTTCCCCTGTCCGGATCAGTTCCACCAAAGCCTGCACAGACTGGTAGCCCATGCTGCTGATATTGGTACGCACGGTCGTCAGCATGGGTTTCAGACTGGTGGCAACTTCGGAATCGTCAAAGCCGGTGACCAGAATATCCTCGCCGACACGCATTTTCCGTTCCTTGAACACCTCATAGCCGCCGATGCACATCTTATCATTGGCAAAACAGATCGCCTCCAGATCGGGGTGCAGATCCAGCAGATTCCGCACCACTTCTTCCGAAGTCTCGGAGAAGTTGCCGTATACCACCTTGGTGCAGTCATACGGAATATGATTTTCCTCCAGCACTGCACGGTAGCATTGCAGACGCTCCATGGCATCCTGATTTCCCATAGGACCGGAAACAAAGCCGATCTTCCGGCAGCCATGGTGGTGTATCAGATGTTCTACAGCCAGCTTCATGGCGTTGGTATTGAACCGAATGCAGGGGTATCCCGGGAATTCCACTTCCATAGTCAGCAGGGGCAGCGGATCATAGGAGTGGAGAAACTGTGCCATTTCCTCCCGACTGATATAGGAGCCGACAGTGCCTGCCGACACCAGCAGACCGTCCAGATTCCTTTCAGAAACATAGTTGTAGATCACGTTGTACTGATAATCATAGATCGAGTATTTTTCATCATCTTCTACTGCATTGATGCCTCTGCCCGGCAGCAGGATCAGGTTGATGTCCAGTTCTTCTGCCGCAACAATCGCACCCTTGAGAATTTCGCTCGCATATTCATTTTCCAGATGGTGTATCATCAGACCGATCTGGAGCCTTTTTTTCTCAGTCATGATTGCTCTCCCCTGTCTTCTATCCAAAACTCCACTTGTCATTGCAATGAAACCACACAAAATGATTTGTGCGGTGCTGCTTTATGGGAATATTATGAAAGCATTATAGCATTACAAAGATTGTGCGGTATTGCCTTTGATTGCATGCATTCTGTATTCATGCACTTCTGTAGTATAACATATTTGATTTGGAAATGCAAGAGTTTTTTCACATTTTATTTTCATAAAAATAATGACTAACTTGCATAATTTAACTTTCTCATTACACTTCATTTTCCAGCGTATAGCGGCATTCCGGATAGTTGGTACAGCCATAAAACGAGCCGTACCTGCCCTGCCGCAGCACCAGCTTTCCGCCGCAGCGGGGACAGAGCCCACGCCGCAGGGCAAACCGCCGATAGGCAATTTCATCATCGATCTGGGAGAGGTGCTGTTCCCGTGCCTGCGGGTCCTCGATGTTGGCACACAAAATCACGCCGGCGTAATAGCGGACATCGTCCCACAGCAGCAGGGGCTGTTTCCGGCGACGGACGGCACGGCACACCTTGGAAATAGGCACCAGCTGTTCTGTACTGTCCTCCGGCTGTACCACCTGTAAGACGGCATCATCTGCGAACGCCACAACGGAAAAGAAACAGTCCCGTTCCAGCCCCAGCAAACTGGCAAGTGCCTGCACATGGGCATAATTCTGGCGAAAGGGATTCCGCAGGTCATACTGCCTGCCGTGACACTCCTGCACCCAGAACTCTTTCCAGATGCTGCCGGAAATGGTGCCGTGATAATTCTTGGTTTCGATCACAAAAATGCCGTAGACGGACACCACCACATGGTCGATCTGTGTCAGACGGCTGCCGCAGGGAAGCAGCAGGTCTGACAGCACGATGTACTGTCGGGAATCCAGCCGCCGCAGCCGGCGGGCAACCTGTTTTTCGCCCTGTATGCCTTTTTTGCCGGACGCTGCCAGCCACTTCATGTTCTTCCCTCCGGTCTATGCAAAAACGGCAAAGCAGTGATGCTCTGCCGCTGCCGTTATTCTCCCGCGTTTTCTGCCGGCTGTGTCGAAGCGGCTCTGCCGGAAGAAGCGTCCACCAGAATCGAGGAATCCGAGGAAACCACATTGGGGTATTCGCCGTTCCACTTTTCGATCTGCTGGTACTTCAGAACGTTTTCGTTCAGGGACGCGTTGATCTTTTCGTTTGCCTCGGCTTCTGCCTCTGCCTTTTGCCGAATGGCATCTGCCTCCGCCTTGGCGGCGATCACCTTTTGTTCGGCATCTGCCTGTGCTTCAATGACTTTCTGTTCCTTTTCGGTTTCTGCCCGCAGCTTGTTCTGCTCGGCAACCTGTTTCTGTTCGATCGCCGCGTTGAACTCCTCGGAGAAGTCAAAGTTGATGATATTGAACTTGTCGATGAGAATGCCGTATTCCTGCACCTTTTCCGCCAGTGTGGCACCGATTTCCTCGCCTACGGCGGAACGCTTGGTAATCAGTTCTTCCGCGGTATACTGGGCGGTAATGGCTTTCATGGATTCCTGAATTGCCGGCTGGAGCACGGTGTCGGCATAGCCCTCGCCGATGCTCTGATAGATCTTGGCGGAATCGTCCTTGTTGATGTGGTAGTTGATCGCCACGCCGCTGGAAACGGTTTGCAGATCCTTGGAAACACCGTTGGAATCGATCTCGGTCTTTTGAATCTTGTTGTTCATCATCACGATCTGCTGGGCAAAGGGCACTTTCAGATGCATGCCCTCGCTCAGTACCCGATCAGAAACCTTTCCCATGGTGACGATCACGCCGGTGTGTCCCGCCGGAACGATGGTCACAGCAGACGTGCCGGCGATCAGAGCCAGAAGCACTACCGCACCAATGAGGATCCCGTTCCGCAGTTTGTTGTTTTTCATAGACATTCCTTTCCTGAACAGTTGAAATGTTCGTTTTTCTTTGGGTGTTTCCTTAATTATAGCATAATTTCGCTCTTTTTGTCAAGATATGCACGTTCCGGTGCCACGGAAATCAATTTTCATGATAGCCTCCCCTGAAAGGGGTGACTCCCCACGGGGTGGGGAGATGCCCGCAGGGCAGAGGGGACCGCTCAGTACGAGGGGGACCGCCGTTAGGCGGTGGAGAGGTTTTTTCGTAAAATCTTTTTTATGACGTTTTCAGCATAAGTAGAAACCCCTCAGTCAGTGCTACGCACTGCCAGCTCCCCTTTCAGGGGAGCCTCACTTGTCAAACTTCATAATTTGGCACAATTTAAATCAACATATTTTTGAAAATTGATTTCCGTGGTTCCTGCGAAATCTGTCCCTGCTCCATTCAGCCTATGAAAAAACACCGCATTGCCTGACCGGAAGAGATCCGGAAAGGGCATGCGGTGTTGTGCTTCTAATATGCGGTATTGCCTTAGTTTGCCAGAATTTCTTCCCAGTTTGTCGAAACGCCGGCACCGTTCAGGGCGATGTAATACAGCAGATAGTAAAGATCTGTACTGTCCATGTCCCCGCTTTTGTCAATATCTGCCGCATTGGCTGCCACGGTTTCCGCCATAGAGGACGCATCTCCTGTGAAAGTCGCATTCTTCTGACCGGAACTTTTCTTTGCCACGTACAGCAGCAGTTCGAACACGTCAGTGGAATCGATAAAGCCGTCGTTGTCCACATCTCCCAGCGTATACGGCACATACTGCATGGTCAGGTCTGTGCCGCCTGCCCAGATGCCGTCCTGCACAGAAGCATCTGTCACCACTGCGGAAACGTCCTGCTTGTCCCCCTCCTGCAAAGTGAGGTTCCAGTCAAACTGGCTCCGTTCCACATTCTGGGTAAAGCCCGGATCCATGACGACCAGATGTTCTTCTATATAGGAACAACTGCTGTCTGCCTTGTCCCACACGCTGACGGTGAAAGAGGAATCATAGGTTTCCGTATTCACATTATACTCACAGCTGTCCAGCGTGAAATCGTAGGTACCGTCGTTTTCCAGTGTGGTGTCGTAGTACGTGATAACGCCGTCCAGCGTGTCCTTCTCGATCTTCACCCGAACGTCCCGATCACCGGAAACCGTCATGGTCAGTGTGCCCTTTTGATCCTGCAAATACTTGCTGGGGGTAACGGCAACGCTGTCGTCTGCGAATACTGCCACAGCGGGAACTGCCGCCGCTGTCATTCCCGCTGCGGTCAGTGCAGCGAGAAGTCTTTGTCTTTTTTTCATGGTAAAGCCTCCTTAATGCTGAATATACTCTGTTGCTTCACTGTACGGTTCCAGGAAGTGCATCCAGTCTCCGTTTTTGCCTGCATTTCCGGTTTCCATGACATAGGTCTTGCCGTTGATGTGCACTTCACACCAGAAATGCTGGTTTCCTTCGCTCATTACATAGCCCTGAACCAGATTGACATCATAGCCCAGATACGCCATCATCGCTGCCATTGCCGCGTTGTACTGAATGCACTGTCCCTTCCGATATGTGAAAACGGCATCGACATAGGTCTTGTTCGTGATCTGTGCCCATGCACCGTTCTGTACATACGCATATTCCACGTTGTTGTGAATCCACTCCATGGTCGTCCAGAGCTGTTCTTCCCGCGTCATGCCTGCCTTGAAATGCTGCTGGATAAATTTTTGCAGGATCTGCTTGTCCTTTGCGGAAATATAGGAAGTCCACTGGCTGTGCGAACTTTTCTGCCGGTTATAGACAACAAAACTGGTATGCGGCTTCAGCGAAGCCTGATTCAGCCGGTAGCATGCCATGGAGATCGCAGTGCCGTCTGCCTGCAAATAATAGTCGCCATAGTGCTTTTCATCATAGTAGCAGAAGATCTCCTTGTTTTTCTGCATGATGCCGTTATCGCCGAAGAAATACAGCTTGCCGCTGATCATCTTCCAGTCGGTCTGCATAACGCCGTTGTTGTCGAAGAAATATTTCTGTCCGTTTACAGTCTGCCAGCTTTTCGCCATTTTTCCCTGACTGTTCAGATAGTATGTATGATTGTCCAACCGCAGAAATCCCTTGTGCATTGCACCGTCGGAATCAAAATAATACTTTGCACCGGAGAGGTTCTGCCAGCCGGTCTGCATGACACCAGAAGAGGCAAAGTAGTACCTTTTGCCGCCGAAGTCCTGCCAGCCGGTCTGCATCAGATGCTTGCTATTGAAATGGTATGTTTTTCCTTTGTCCTTCACCCAGCCGGAAACTGGTTTGCCGTTTGCATCATAATACGAAACAGTGTGATCCGAAAATGTGCACAGCCCCAGTTGCTGCTGTCCGGTTTCTGCGTCCAGCAGATACCGTTCTTCGCCGTCTTGCAGTTCTCCGGTTTTCTTGCCGGTGTCTGCATCTGTATAATACCGGTAATCGCAGTAATCCACCCAGCCGCTGACGATGTTTCCGGTTTCCGGATCGTAATACCGCCGCACGCCGTTGACCGTCCGCCAGCCGGTTTTCTGCACGCCGTCATAGTCGAACAGATAATACGCCCCGTCAATTTCCTGTTCACCCGTCAGAAAGTTTCCGGATTCGTCATAATAGCGGCGTACCCCGTCCTCGTCCTGCCAGCCGGAATTTTCCACTGCCGGAACCGTGACCTCTGTGACCTCTGTTGCCACAGGCACGTCCGTCACTTCCGCTTCTTCCGCGGAAGCTGTTCCGCCGAACAGCATGCTGCCGCCCAGAATTGCCCCAAAGGCTGCCAGAAAACAAATGGTTTTTCGTTTCATGAAACATTTCCCCTTCCCTATTGCGAATACGATGTTCCCTCTTTTCACTTCCATTCTATAGAGTATCAAATTCCAACGGGTTTGTCAAGAAAAAAGACACTTTTTTTCGCAATTATGATATTTTTTAAGGCAATACCGCACAAAGATTGTGCGACAGATGCGTCGTCAAATTTTTCGTCAGATGAAACAAAAAGCGGAGTGAATACTTGATGTATTCACGAGCATTTTTGTGAAATATGAGAGTCTGTTTCGTATCTGACGTATGCAGATTGCGTCGTCAGATTTTTTGAGAGATGAAGGGAAAAACGGGGAAAATCCTTTGTGGATTTTCGAGTATTTTCCCGAAATATCTCGGAAAATATGCACGCAAGATGCGTGCGGGAAGATACGAAACAGGCTCTGAAGGGAAATTTGCAAGCAGATGGCGTGCAAAGTCGCCAGACGCTCTTTGTGCGGTATTGCCTTAAGAAGTGTCCCCAAAAAGCACGCTGAAAAGTCTACTGCGTTTGACAAATTCCCCAGCATGTACTATAATAAATGCATGGACAGCCCACACAGGCTGCCCGCACCAAAACCGGAACTGCCATGCGGTTCCGACCAAAGGAGCATGTTTTATGTATCAGCTTGCCATTTTTGATCTGGACGGCACACTTGTCAACTCCATCGCCGATCTGGGCGGCACCGCCAACCACCTGCTGGAACAGCGGCACCTGCCCACGCACCCTATCGATGCCTACTACCGCTTTGTAGGAAACGGCGTGCACAAACTCTGCGAACGCTGTCTGCCGCCGGACACACCTGCCGCAGAAGTGGAAACCTTTTTTGCGGAATTCAACGACTACTACAGCCGGCACTGTCTGGACAAAACGGCTCCCTATGACGGCATTCCCGCGGTTCTGGCACAGCTGAAAGCTGCCGGCGTACATCTGGCGGTGGCTTCCAACAAGACACAGCCCTTTGTGGAAACCATTGTCCGGCACTATTTCGGCAGCGACTGCTTCGACCAGATCTTCGGCAGCAGCGATGACCGCCCGAAAAAGCCGGCTCCGGCAATCGTGGAACAGATCCTGAAAACTGCCGGCGTGTCCAAAGCACAGGCGGTGATGATCGGTGATTCCGACGTGGATATTCAGACAGGCAAAAATGCCGGCGTGCATACCATTGGCTGCGTCTGGGGATTCCGCGGGGAACAGGAGCTGGAACGTGCCGGAGCAGACGATCTCGCCCGAACTCCCGCCGATCTCCTGCGTTTCATGGAGATCTGACAAAAAACGCGTTTGTTTTTTCGCATATTTCGGGAAAAATTGAAATTTGCTTGACAATCCGGTCTTTTTTCGATATAATGTTTTTTGGAGCAAAACAGATGCTTTCGGAATGAGAACGGCATTCCGGAACGTGCTGCGTTCCGCTTTTTTGCAGCTGACAGCTGTTTTATCTGCGACGATCCGCACGGCGTTTCCGAACGGCTCTCTGCGGCATCGCCCAAGAATTTTTATTTTTTTGTTCTACGACCGGCTGCCCGCTTTGCAGAAAATGCTTCTTTTGGCTCTGCCTTTTCCACAAAGGCAGGGCTTTTTTCTTTGCTCCGGCGGCGGCAGTACAACGGGAACGGTTCCTCCGTCCCGCAGAAAAAGCCATACAGCTGTTCGCTTTGCAATGTGATTCTTTCCGCGTTTCAAAATTTGTAATTCAAACTGAAAAGCAGGATTTCTTTTGAAAATACGGTTTCTCGGATTTCGATATGAAGAAAGTGCAAAAATCCGCAAAATTTGCATTGAAAAACATAGCCAAATGGTGTATAATAGATATTGTTCGAAGTGCGTGTACAGGTGTTTGAAGCGAATGCACAGGCATCACATACATTTTGAGTTTGGACAGCGTGGGGATATGGGATCATCGCCAACACACACAGGCGGGATTTTGCAGGGCAGTTTGCCGGCAAAACGTCTCTCGCAGCGGCAGGATCACCTGTATTCTTGACAGAATGTTTTGCTACATTTTAATTTTTTTATCCAACAGGAGGAGATTCCCATGGCATTTACATTTAAGAACGCATATCTTCAGGGTGTATACGACAAGGTCGTAGCGAAGAACAGCAATGAGCCGGAATTCCTGCAGGCAGTAGGCGAAGTCCTGATGTCTCTGGAGCCGGTTGTTGCAAAGGATCCGTCCTATGAAACAAACGGTGTCATTGATCGTATTGTTGAGCCGGAGCGCATGATTCAGTTCCGTGTATCCTGGGTTGACGACAACGGCAACGTACAGGTAAACCGTGGCTACCGTGTACAGTTCAACTCTGCAATCGGTCCGTACAAGGGTGGTCTGAGACTGCACCCGTCCGTAAATGCAAGCATTCTGAAGTTCCTGGGCTTCGAGCAGATCTTCAAGAACAGCCTGACCACACTGCCGATGGGCGGCGGCAAGGGCGGTTCTGACTTCGACCCGAAGGGCAAGTCTGACAACGAAATCATGCGTTTCTGCCAGAGCTTCATGACAGAACTGTCCAAGCACATCGGTGCTGACACCGACGTTCCGGCTGGCGACATCGGTACTGGTGCTCGTGAGATCGGCTACATGTTCGGTCAGTACAAAAGACTGCGTAACGAATTCACCGGCGTTCTGACTGGTAAGGGTCTGTCCTACGGCGGTTCTCTGGCTAGAACAGAAGCTACCGGTTATGGTCTGCTGTACTTCACAGAAGAAATGATGAGCTGCATGAAGAATGACAGCGTCAAGGGCAAGACTGTTGTTGTTTCCGGTTCCGGCAACGTTGCGATCTATGCAACTGAAAAGGCTCAGGCACTGGGTGCAAAGGTTGTTGCACTGTCTGACTCCAACGGCTACATCTACGATCCGAACGGCATCAAGCTGGACGTTGTAAAGCAGATCAAGGAAGTAGAACGCGGACGCATCAAGGAATATGTAAACCGCGTAGAAGGTGCTACCTATACGGAAGGCTGCAAGGGCATCTGGACCATCAAGTGTGACATTGCTCTGCCGTGTGCAACCCAGAACGAGATCGACGGCGAATCTGCTGAGATCCTGCTGAAGAACGGCGTTCAGGTTGTTGCAGAAGGTGCAAACATGCCGTCTACTCCGGAAGCTATCGACAAGTTCCTGGCTGCCGGCATTCTGTTCGGACCGGCAAAGGCTGCTAACGCAGGCGGCGTAGCTACCTCTGGTCTGGAAATGTCCCAGAACAGCGAACGTCTGTCCTGGACATTCGAAGAAGTTGACGCTAAGCTGAAGCAGATCATGATCAACATCTTCCACAACGCATACGATCGTTCCAAGGAGTACGACGTAGAGGGCAATCTGGTTGTTGGTGCAAACATCGCCGGCTTCCTGAAGGTTGCTGATGCTATGAAGTGGCAGGGCGTTGCATACTAATCGAAGCGTTCGATTGTATCATTCTCTCATCTGATAAATAAGAAACAGCCCGTTTCCGGTGTGTCTGCCGGAAATGGGCTGTTTTTGTTGACAGAACAAATAACTTGACTTTTCATAAAAAACAAGGTATAATAAAAATAGAAATAATATGATTTTCCTTACTTTTAAAGAAACGGACTGATTATTATGAATGATAGCACATCTAAAAAGGCAACTCTAAAAATCAAAAAAATTATTGTATCATTTTTCAAAATCATTGTGGTTATTGCACTGATTTTTCTTGCTTTTGAAATTGGTCGTAGCAAACTGCTCCAAAATAATCGTTATCAGAAGTCAACAGCAGCCTCAATAATCACTAATGTTGATAACAAAATTCAAACAAGTAACGAACATGAACTTCACTTCATTAGTGTATCCAATATTGAAGAAATCATAAAACCAGCAGCTGAACTTATCTCTACTAAATATTACTACAAAGATGCAGATACTGATGAAAATTACAAAGAATTATTTGGCAAAAAAATGCCCTTTACAAAAAGTGAAGTTGTTTTCACATACAGTGGCACTATTAGCATCGGTATCGATATGTCTAAAATAAAGGTTAAACCTGTGGATCCTACTAAAAAAGAAATTCATATACAACTTCCAGAAGTAGAAATCCTTGCAAATGAAATTGATACAAGTTCTTTTGATATACCATATGAAAATAATTCCGTGTTTAACCAAAGTAATTTAAAAAGAAATATTGATTTATTAAATACGCTAAAAGAAAATAAAGCTAATGAAGTTATGCAAAATAATGATTTGCTTACAGAAACAAAAACAAATGCCGAATCTGTTTTGCGTTTATTTTTGGAATCTGCATCACTTACAAAAGATTATACCATTGTATTTGATTAATAAAGGAGAAAATGCACTATGTTCTTGATTTTTTTGATTGCTCTTATTACTGGAATTTTATTTATTGTTTTTGGGAAAAAGTCTAAAACTCTAAAAATAATTTCAATCTTAGCTGGTATTATTTTAGTTATATTTGGAGCATACGGTGTCTTTACATTTTTCTTGTAAAAATCAAAACAGCCCGTTTCCGGTGTGTCTGCCGGAAATGGGCTGTTTTTGTTGGCGTGTGGGGAAGGATAACTTCGCTTTTCAAGAGAGCCTGAATAAAAAGCCTCCCCTGAAAGGGGAGGGGGACCAGCAAAGCTGGTGGAGGGGTTCTTCCGTGTAATTCGCTACAGCAAGCAACCGGTTTCACAAAGACTTACGCTTCTTTTTTTCTTTGCTAAAAAGAAGCAAAAAAAGAAAAGAGTTCGCGTTGCACTTGTACTACATTGCAAAAGCATTACACGAAGATTATACAGAGAATCTTCCACTGATGTAAAATCTTTTGTTTGACGTTGAACGTTACGTAGAAACCCCTCCACCGCCTAACGGCGGTCCCCCTCCCCTTTCAGGGGAGGCTTTATTTTCACCAACAAAAATCCCCCGGCGGGGCAAGCCGCAAAAAAGCGTGAAGCTTCCCTGCTCCACGCTTTTTCACTTTATATCCTCAATTATCGCTCAAATCATACGGTTCTTCCTGATTGGAAAACGCCGCATCGAGAATCTTTCCGTAAAATCCCGCCGGATTCAGCATGATCTGTTCGCCCAGATACTTGGCTTGGGTGTAGTCCGGTGCATAGAGTTTCATGTCCAGCAGATCATCCTCAATGTCCAGACAGCGAACATGCACATAGTAGCCCTTTTTCAGCGGGATATACTCGATCTTGACTTCGCTCTCCCGCTTGATGCGTGCGAAATAGTGGAACGCCGCCGAAACCAGCTTGTCCCGATACGCCTTTCCCACATAGTTTCGCAGTTCCTTTGCCGTCCGAATCCCGTTTTCTGTCAGCACATAGTAATCGACAGCTTCCTCATTCTGACGCACTGCCACAGAATTGTGCTCCGTCAGATAACTGATCGAATCCTGATAGGCAAAATAGTTGATAATGTTGCTTCCTACCGCAATGTCGTACAAATGGCTGACCTGCACCGGTTTATCGATCTTATACAGCAAATAACAAATCAGAATATTTGCCGTATGCGGATCCATGATCGGCGGCGTTGCCATTTTCGACATTTTCATCATATTTTCTTCCTGCACAGCCTGTCACCTCGCATCTCACAAGTGCAATCTACAGTGTTTCCTCAAAAATGCGGATAATCCATCATATGGGAAAGCAGAGCGATGTTCACCGCCGCTTCCACACAGGGCACTGCACGGGGCACAATGCACGGGTCGTGCCGTCCCTGAATCTGGAGCATCTCGTTTGTCTTTGCCCGAAAATCCACGGTTTCCTGCGGCTTGGCGATCGAAGCGGTGGGCTTGATCGCCACATTCAGCGTGATCGGCATGCCCGAAGAAATGCCGCCCAGAATACCGCCGTGGTTATTGGTCTTTGTCATCACGTGACCCTTTTCGTCAATATAGAACGGGTCGTTGTTCTGGCTGCCCACCATTTCGGCAACCTGAAAACCGGCACCGAATTCCAGCCCCTTTACCGCGGGAATGCCGAAGATCAGCTGGGCGATGGTGTTTTCCAGTCCCTCAAAAATGGGCGAGCCTACACCGGCAGGCATATTGATCGTGACACACTCAATGATGCCGCCCAGAGATTCGCCGCCGTGGCTGGCATCGCGAATGTCATCTTTCATCTCTTCGCCCTGTGCATCGTTCCGCACCGGAAAATCCTTTTCCCGTACTTCCAGAATGTCTTCCTTGGTCACTTTGGTGCGGCTGAATGCATCATCTTGAATTCCGTGTATGCTGGCAATATGGGCACCGGTGTAAATGCCACGGCGTTCCAGAATCTGTCCGCAGACGGCTCCGGCGAAACACAGCGGTGCAGTCAGTCTGCCGGAGAAATGTCCGCCGCCGCGAACGTCATTGAACCCGCGGTACCGCATGGCACCGGTATAGTCCGCATGACCGGGACGGGGCAGTCTTGCCAGATTGCTGTAGTCCTTGGAACGGGTATCCGTGTTCTGGATAAACGCACACAGCGGCACGCCGGTGGTGCGGTCATTCAGCAGACCGGACATGATCTGAGGCAGATCTTTTTCCCCGCGGGGTGTGGTGGTGCCGTCCTTTTTCGGGGCACGGCGTGCCATAAACTGCCGCAGCTTTTCCAGATCAATGTATTCCCCCGGCGGCAGATTGTCGATCACGACACCGATCGCAGGTCCGTGGGACTCCCCAAAAATAGAAAGGGAAATATTACGACTCCAGAACGATGACATTGGCGATTCCTCCTAACTGACGATAATCCTCATAGAACCGAGGATATGATTTTTCCACGCATTCTCCATGGAGAATGGTCACTTCTCCGGCACAGCGTGTGGCTGCCACCGCAGCACACATGGCGATACGATGATCGCCGCAGCTGTCCACGGTGCCGCCGTGCAGATGTTCCACCGGTTCGATCTCCAGACCGTCCGGTGTGGCGGTCACCTTGCCGCCCAGCCGGTTCAGCAGGTCGGCAGTCGATGCCAGCCGGTCGCTCTCCTTAATGGCAAGGCGGTGTGCTCCGGTGATGCTGGACGGTGCCGTACCAAATGTGGCAAGCACTGCCAGAATCGGCACAAGGTCAGGAATGTCTGCCGCATCTACGGTAAATCCTGCCGGCAGCCCCTGTTCTCTATTATAACACATCTCGCGGACAATTTCCACAATTTTTTTATCGCCCTGCACACTTTCCGGATTCAGATTGGTGAGGGTGATGTCGCTGCCCAGTGCATTCGCCACGCAGAAGAACGCCGCCTGTGAATAATCCCCCTCCACTGTGAGGTCACAGGCATGATACTGCTGTCCGCCGGCAACAGCGTAACCCTGTTCGGTTTCCTGCACGGCAATGCCGAAGTGCCGCAGGCAGGCAATGGTCAGATCGACATAGGGCTTGGATTCCAGCTTGGACAACATGCGAATTTCGGAATCCCCGTCCAGCAGCGGCAGGGCAAACAGCAGACCGGTCACATACTGGGAAGAAACGTCGCCCTCCAGTTCGAACACGCCGGATCGCAGCTTGCCGTCAATGGTAAAGGGCATGGTGTTGTGGTAGTCGAACGTGATGCCCTTTTTGGTCAGTTCCCGCAGGTACGCGGTAACGGGACGCTGAGGCAGTCTGCCCTGTCCGAAAAAGGTGGTGTGTATACCCAGTGCTGCTGCCACGGGAATCAGGAACCGCAGCGTAGAGCCGCTTTCGCAGCAATCCGCCACAGCCGCCTGCGGTCGGGCATTGCCCACGCCGGTTACGGTAATGGTGCTGCCCTCCTGCCGGAACGATGCCCCGAATGCGGAGAGCACGTCCATGGTGGCGGTGATGTCACGGGACATATCCACGCCGGAAATGACTGAAGTGCCCTCTGCCAGTGCGGCACAGATCAGCAGCCGGTGTGCCATGCTCTTGGAAGCAGGGATCCGCACAGTGCCGTGCAGGCGGGACGGCGTAATCAGAATGTTCATGCGTCCACGCCTCCCATCCATGCGGCAAATTCTGTGAAAGGCATGGAGCGAATCTCCGCCCTGCCGATGGTTTCGCAGACGATAAACCGCAGCGATGCACTGGCACGTTTCTTGTCATTGCCGCACAGGGGCACCAGTTCCGCAACGGGAGCGTCTACTTCTGTGGGCAGGTCGTATGCCTTTACGCAGTCGCACAGCCGCACATACAGTTCCGGCGTACAGGTCGCCCTGGTCATCATGCACATGCCGGCGGCAACTGCACTGCCGTGGGTATAGGTTTCGTAGTGGTAGTAGCTTTCCACCGCATGTCCCAGCGTGTGCCCGAAGTTCAGGATCATACGCTCGCCGGTGTCGAACTCGTCGTGTTCCACCACGTCCCGCTTGATGTCGATGCAGGTGGGAACGATCTCGTCCATGACTTCGCTGACGGTTTCCAGCGTGTGCTGTTCCAGCAGTGTGAACAGCTTTTCGTCCCGAATCATGCCGTACTTGATGACTTCGCCCATGCCGTCTGCCAGAAACAGCTTCGGCAGGGTGTGCAGGGTGTCCAGATCGCAGAGCACTGCCACCGGCTGTTTAAAGGCTCCCACCAGATTTTTGCCGCCGGTCAGGTCGATCGCAGTCTTTCCGCCTACGGACGAATCCACCTGTGCCAGCAGGCTGGTGGGGATCTGGAGATAGTCCAGACCGCGGAGATAGGTCGCCGCCGCGAATCCGGTAATATCTCCTACCACGCCGCCGCCCAGTGCAACCAGACAGTCGGTGCGGGTGATATTATTTTCACAGAGGAAGTCGTAGATCTGGTTCAGCGTTTTGCTGCACTTGGAGGCTTCTCCGTGTGGGAACACGAACTTGATCGTCCGGAAGCCGTTTTCTTCCAGCGACTTGGTCACAATGTCCCCGTAATAGCAGTCTACATGGTCATCGGTAATGACAGCGGCAGTCTGTGCCTTGGTCTGCTGCTTCAGATATGTGCCACACTGTCCCAGCAGTCCTCTCCCGATCCAAATGGGATACGTCTGGCTGGCGTGCACGGTAATTGTTTTCATGGTATTTTCCTCCCGTTGGAGCCGAAAGCCTGTTCTGCATCTGACGTGTTCAGACGCGTGGCAGGCTCTGAAAGCGTACACATCTTCGAATAGATTCTCATATTTTATTATACTAAAAATCCTTTTTCTTTTCAACAACAAATTGTAAACCATGCAAAAATGCGGTGAGTCACCGCTGACCTTACGCCCCAATTTTAAGTGTGAAAAGGGTAGTGTTACGGCGGCAGCAGCCGCCTGCATGCCCCGCCGGGGAATTTTTGTTAGTCGAAAAAGGTTATTTCCCGTGTAATTTTCGGGTGATACTTGAATCTCACAGTACAGGGGAAATGCGAACTCTTTTCTTTTTTTGCTTCTTTTTTTCTTTTCAGCAAAGAAAAAAAGAAGCGTAACTCTTTGTGAAATCGGTTGGCTGCTGTAGCGAATTGCACGGAAGAACCCCTCCACCAGCTACGCTGGTCCCCCTCCCCTTTCAGGGGAGGCTATATACGAACTTGCAAACGCCGTATCCAATAAAGTCACCCACCTATACCGGAAAAATACCTGAATATCAACATTACCGATACAGGCAAGGGCAACAATCGGCGTTGGCAAGCCACAGGCGGACAGCGAGGTACGAGCGAATTCCGCCGAACGGTTTCGACATGGCTGCCCTAGAAATTATGTTTCACGGGGCGATGTGGGCATCACCCTCTACTTAGGAGCCTAGTGCATGTGGAAAATCTTTTACTTGCTATGTTAGGTTTCACGAAGAAATCCCTCCGGCACTTCGTGCCACCTCCCTTTTCAAGGGAGGCTTTTTGTTCAGGCTCCCTCATGAATTGGACTTCTTTTTCAGGGACGGCTATTCCACAGGCATCTCTCACTGTCACCCAGACAATTTCCTGCACCGGAAAATATTTCTGAGAATTTCGTGAAAACCATAGCAATTCCAAATGAAATGTGGTATAATAAATTCTGTGAGCCGCTGCATAAAGCTTGTGCAGCGTTTCCCTGTATACCGAGCCGGCTCTCACGCCGCCTGCTCTGTCAGAAATTTTCTGCGTATACGCCACTATGCAGAGCGTGTGCACATGATATAAGGCAATACCACACAAAGAGCGTCTGGCGACTTTGCACGCCGCTTTTTGTTTCATCTGACGAAAAATTTGACGACGCATCTGTCGCACAATCTTTGTGCGGTATTGCCATAAAAACACGCTCCGAAACCCGCCTATGGCAGGTTCTGATATTCGTGCGGGCAGTCCCTTTTCCGGACTGCCTTGAGAAAGGACGATGTTATGACAACCAGTTATCAACGTATCCCGCTTTCAGATGCCATTGCATTTTCTGAAATTCTGGATCCCAAACTCAAAACCAACTCGCTGCGGATCCAATTCCTCCAGCCTTTGTCGGAGAAAAACGCAGCTGCCTGCGGACTGGGCGGTTCTCTGATCGCCTCCAGCAGCAAAGCCTATCCCTCCAACGCGATCATGAACCGCAAGCTGCACATGCTATACGGGGCAGATCTCAGTTGCAGCATTTCCAAAATGGGTGATGTACAGGTCATCACCCTGCGGACTTCTTCCATTGCTGACCGCTATGCTCTGGAACACGAAGCTGTCTTTTCGGAACTCACCCAGATCCTGCTGGGCTGCATTTTTGAGCCGAATGTGACAGACGGTGCATTCGACGAAACCGAGTTCCGCATTCAGCAGACCAACCTGCTGGACTGCATTGATGCGGAAGTCAACGAGAAGCGGCAGTACGCCATTTCTCAAACCCACAAGACCGCATTCGCCGGCGAACCGGCTGCGTTTTCCTGCTACGGCACCCGCGAATCTGCCGAAGCCATGACTCCGAAGGCTGCTTACGAAGCATTTCAGCAGCTGCTCCGGACGGCACAGATCGAGATCTACTTTGTGGGACCGGAAGCTGTTCCCCAGCTGGCGGACACCCTGCGGCAGGCTTTCGCTGCCATTGCCGACCGGAAGCCGGTTCCCGTTTCGTTCCTGTCCCCCAGCCCCTGCAAGCCGGAGCCTGTCACCGTGCGGGAAGCCCTGCCGGTCAACCAATGCAAAATGGTCATGGGCTGGAAAACCAGCTATACCGACCGGTATGCCCTGAAAATGATGACGATGCTCCTCGGCGGTACACCCAGCTCCAAGCTGTTCGCCAACGTGCGGGAAAAGATGAGCCTTTGCTACTACTGTGCGGCAAACTTCAACGAGTGCAAGTCGTTCATGCAGGTGGACAGCGGCATTGAAACCGAAAATCTGGAAACTGCCGAAACTGCCATTGCGGCACAGCTGGAAGCCATTTGCAGCGGCGACATTTCGGACGAGGAAATGCACAGCACCATGATGACCATTCACAACACCCTCTGCGGTGTGGGCGATACTGCCAGCAGCTATATTGCATGGTATTTCGGGCAGTTCTGCCGCGGCACCAAGCTGACACCGGCGGAGGAAGAAGAACGGTACCGTCAGGTCACCAGAGAGGACATCATCGCGGCGGCAAAGTCCATGCAGCCGGATACCGTTTATATTATGGAATGCAAAGAACAGGAGGCGGAATAACATGGCAGAAACCACGAAAAAGACGATCGTTTCCCCCCAGACCGGTGACAAGTACACCCATATCCACCACAAAAGCGGGCTGGAGATCTTAGTCTGCGAAATGGAGGGCTACAGCACCACCGAAGCCATGTTCGGCACAAAGTACGGCTCGATCAACACCCAGTTCAAGACCGCGGCGGACAAGGACTACTGCACCGTGCCGGAGGGCATCGCCCACTTCCTGGAACACAAGCTGTTCGAGAACGAGGACTGCGATGTGTTCGACCTGTACGCCAAGACTGGTGCCAACGCCAACGCGTTCACCTCGTTCGACAAGACCTGCTATTTCTTCAGCTGCTCCGACAACTTCAAGGCTTCGCTGGAGATCCTGCTCTCCTTTGTCCAGTCGCCGTACTTCACGCCGGAAAGCGTTGCCAAGGAACAGGGCATTATCGGGCAGGAGATCCGTATGTGCGACGACGACCCCGGCTGGCGGGTATTCTTCAACATGCTGTGCGGTCTGTACCAGAAGCATCCGGTTCGCATCGACATCGCCGGCACCATTGAAAGCATTGCGGAAATTACAGACGATCTGCTGTACCGCTGCTACCGCACGTTCTACAACCTCCACAACATGGTACTGGCAGTTGCCGGAAAGTGCACGGTGGACGAGGTGCTGGAGGTTGCCGACCGGCTGCTGAAGCCCTGCGAAGATCAGAAGCTGGAAACCGTCTTTCCGGAGGAAACGCTGGACATTGTACGGGAGGAAACGGTGGAATCTGCCGCAGTGGGACAGCCGCTGTTCAATCTGGGCATCAAGTGCCAGCCGCGGCAGGGACTGGACAATCTCCGTGCGGAAATGCTGGCGGACATCACCATGCAGACCTTATCCGGCAGTTCCTCTCCCCTGTATCAGGAAATGCTGCAAAGCGGACTGGTCAACGATAGTTTCTCCAGCGAGGTCTTTAACGGCGACGGGTTCTTTACCATGATCTTCGGCGGCGAATCCCGCGACCCGCAGGCGGTACGGGAAAAGGTCACCGCGGCAATTCTGGACGCACAGAAAAACGGGCTGGACGAGGTCATGTTCAACGAGTCCAAAAAGTCCGCCTACGGAGAACTGGTGCGGAAGCTGGGCAATGTTTCCGCCGTCACCAACACGCTGGTAGCAGCTCACATGGCTGGCTGCGGACTGTACGACCCCATGCAGGTGCTGTCTGAAATGACACTGGACGACTGCAACCGCTTCCTGCGGGAAGAAGTCGATGTCCGCCGCATGAGCCTGTCTGTCATCACACCGGCAGAATAATCCAAAGGAGCCGAAAACATATGGCAACTGAAACAATCGGGACACTGGACTACAACGAGATCGTTTTCCCGAAGCTGGGCATCGATCTCCACGTCAACAGCACCGCCTTTTCGATCGGCGGGCTGGACATTCAATGGTACGGCATTCTCATCACGCTGGGGCTGGTACTGGCAATGATCTACGCGTTCACCCAAGTAAAAAAGTACGGGCTGAATCCGGATCGCGTGCTGGACTGCATCATCGGCGGCATCATCGGCGGCGTGGTAGGTGCCCGTGCCTACTACGTGCTGCTGAACTGGAGCGATTACGCCGGCAACTGGAAAAGCATTTTCAACATTCGCGGCGGCGGGCTTGCCATTTACGGCGGCATCATCGGCAGTCTGCTGGTGGGCTTTCTGGTGGCAAAGATCCGCAAGGTGAAGTTTCTCCCCCTGCTGGACATCGTGGGCATCGGGTTCCTGCTGGGACAGGGCATCGGCCGCTGGGGCAACTTCTTTAATCAGGAGGCGTTCGGCTGCAACACCGACAGCCTGTTCGGCATGTCCGGCGGACGGATTCAGGAGTGGATCACCGACCAGTACCCCTCTACCACCTACTTCGCCAACTTCGGCACCACGCTGGACGCTTCTCAGCCGGTACACCCCTGCTTCCTGTACGAATCCCTGTGGTGCCTGCTGGGCTTTGTACTGCTGGCAATTTTCGCCAAGAAAATTCGCCGGTACGACGGACAGATCTTCCTGATCTATATCTGCTGGTACGGTGCAGAGCGTGCCGTGGTGGAGAGCCTGCGGACGGACAGTCTGGTAATCGGCAACGTCCGCGTGTCCCAGATACTGGCGATCACCTGCGTGGTGATTTCCATAATTCTGCAAATCGCAATTGGCACCAAAGTGAAACGCATGGGCGTGGACTACCGCATGTACAAGGACACCAACGAATCCAAGCAGATGCTGGCAGAATATGAGGCTGCCAAATTTGTGAAAGAGCCGGAGGACGACACCAACAAGGACACCGCTTCGACAGACGAAGTGGCAGAAACAGATACGACAGATTCTTCAGAATCGGACGAAACACCAGCAGAAACTGATACCAACCAAACAGAAAAGGAGTAAATAACCATGGCAAAACTGATTTCGGGCAAGGAAGTTTCCACCCAGATTCGCCAGAAGATTCGGGAACAGGCACAGCAGCTGCGGGAAGACCGCGGTATTCAGCCGGGGCTTGCCGTGATTCTGGTGGGCAATGATCCGGCATCGCAGATCTATGTTCGCAACAAGCAGAGAGCCTGCGAGGAAGTGGGCTTTCACGCATTCGAGTACAAGCTGAACGAAAACGCAACGGAAGAACAGCTGCTGGATCTGATCGGCGTGCTGAACAAGGACAACAAGGTACACGGCATTCTGGTACAGATGCCGCTGCCGGATCACCTCGATGAACAGCTGGTCATCAAGACCATTTCCCCGCTGAAAGATGTGGACGCATTCCACCCCATAAACGTGGGCAAGATCATGATCGGCGACTATGACTTTCTCCCCTGCACACCGGCGGGTGTCATGGAACTCATTGACAGCACCGGCGTGGAGATCGACGGCAAGAACTGCGTGGTTGTCGGCAGAAGCAACATCGTGGGCAAGCCCATGGCAATGCTGCTGCTCCACCGGAACGCAACTGTTACCATTTGCCACTCCCACACCAAGAACCTCAAGGAGGTTTGTGCATCGGCGGATATTCTGGTCAGTGCCGTGGGAAAGGCACACTTCATCACCGCGGACATGGTGAAAGAGGGTGCGATCGTGATTGACGTGGGCATGAACCACGACGAAAACGGCAAGCTTTGCGGTGACGTGGAATTCGCCGAAGTGGAACCCAAGGCAAGCTATATCACACCGGTTCCCGGCGGCGTGGGACCGATGACCATTACCATGCTGATGAAAAACACCCTGCGTGCAGCAGAAATGAAACAGAAGTAATCTCAATCCTCTATATTAAAAACGCCCCTCCGGTGCACTTGCCGGAGAGGCGTTTTTTTGATATGCTGCATCTTGCCGCCGCAGGGTGACATGCCATAACACAAAAGAGCCACTGCCCGAAGGCAATGGCTCTTTCTATGAACAACAATTTGAAATGCGATTATTCCTTTACGCCGCCCAGTGCTACACCAGCAACGATGAATCTGGACAGAATCAGGTAGATCACAATGATCGGGATAACAGACAGTGCAACTGCAGCGTACTGTGCACCCAGATTAGGGTGCTTATCCTGACCCAGAACGCTCTGGATCATGATCGGCATTGTGAAACGCTTTTCATTGGAAATGATGATCATATTCTGTGTATAGAAGTTGTTCCAGTTCTGTACGAACGCAAAGATCGCCTGTACTGCAATTGCCGGTTTGCACATCGGAATTGCAATGGTCAGGAAGGTGCGGAACTCGCCGCTTCCGTCGATACGGGCAGCTTCTACGATGTCCAGCGGGAAGGAAGACTTCATATACTGACGCATATAGAATACAACGGCAGGTGCTGCGATTGCAGGAATGATCAGCGGAATGTAGCTGTTTGCCAGACCCAGAGTACCTACCATGAACTTTACGAAACCGGTAGATGTAACCTGGATCGGGATCATCATAACTGCCAGAATAAACGTATATGCACCGTCACGGATCTTGAAATCGTAAACGGTCAGACCATAAGAGGTCAGTGCAGAGAAGAATACGGTCAGAACTGTGGTACAGCCTGCAATGATCAGGGAGTTCCGGTAGCCCAGCCAAACGTTAAAGTTCGGGGACTGCGGGAATTCACCGCCGGCAATATTCTTGATATTGGTCATCAAGTCACCGCCCGGCAGGAACTGCAACGGTTGAGCACGCAGAGCAGCGTCCCCGTGGGTTGCGTTCATGATCATGATGTACAGCGGAACCAAGCAGATCAGTGCCAGCAGAACGCAGACAATGAAGCAGCCAGCCGATTTCAGTCTTTGCACCAGAATGTAATTGTCCTTAACACCAACGTTTTCCATTATGCACCCAGACCTCCATTCTTAGCCAGCTTCTGCTGTTTCTTGTATTCCTTGACCAGAGCCTTACGCTCCTGCTTCTTCCGATGCTCATCCTCATCACGGTTCATACGGAATACGAGAATACCCAGAGCCGCAGTGATGATAAACAGAATTACGGAAGCGGCACCGGCAATGCCGTAGTCAGGCTGGTGAACCTTTGCACCGGCACGGAACTGTTCATAAACGAATACCGCAACGGTACGCAGGTTTACGTTGATTTTACCTGCACCTGTGTGATACAGATACGGAATATCGAACATCTGCAAACCACCGATCATGGAAGTGATCAGGGTATAAACAACCATCGGTCGCAGCAGCGGCAGGGTCACCTTGCGGAGCACCTGACCACTGGAAGCACCATCGATCGCAGCAGCTTCGAACAGAGAGGGGTTGATACCCATGATACCAGACATCATCATGATCATGGTATTACCAAACCATAGCCATGTCTGAATAAACATAACGATGCCGCGGCTCCAAACAGCAGATGCTTCGAAGCTTACCGGATCGCTGCCTGCATTCAGCAGCAGTGTGTTGATTGCGGACAGCTGACTGTTGGAAATAAAACGCATGAACAGAGCTGCAACAGATGCAGCGGTGATGATATTCGGCAGGTACATAACGACCTTAAAGAAGCCCACGCCCGGAATGTGCAGTTTCGAATCTGTGAACCAGACTGCCAGCAGCAGAGACAGCAGGATCTGCGGAATAAAGTTACCAAACCACAGAATGATCGTGTTTTTGAACGAAGTCAAAAACAGCTCCTGCATTGCCTTTGCACGACGACCCATTCCTTCACCGGAACCGAACAGAATGGTAGCATAGTTGTCGAAGCCGACAAATGTGCCCGCATCTGCACCGTTACCCTGAAAGCTCAGGATAAAGGTCTGGATCAGCGGCCAGATCTGGAAGAAACAATACACAAGAAAGAACGGGGCAATGAACATATAGCCATATTTCGCATAGCTAATCGACTTAATACGACGTTGTGCAGCGGATGCCATTTGCACACACCCTTTCAAAAATTCAGTAGAATAGTAAGAGAAAAGATAAACATACGCCTATAGGACGCAATTATCCTATAGGCTGTACGTTCAATCATTCAAAAAGCGTTGAGAAGCCGAAGCTTATTCAACAGTGATGTCAGTTACATCAGCTGCAATTGCATCCAGGAATGCGTTCAGGCAGTCATCCTCAGAAGCGGTTACGCCATTGCAGTAATCCTGAACTGCGTTCTGCAGGTCAGTGTTGATCTTTGCATCATACTCAGAAGCAATGCTCATGTCGATCTTGTCAGCAGAGTTGAACAGGATCTGGAACTGATCCTGACCACCGAACAGCGGGTTGCTGTTTGTGCCAGCTTCAGTTGTAGCAGACATTACGCCCTTGTTGTTTACGAAGTCACCACGAGCGTCTACATACTTCTGCATTGCATCAGCATCAGCAGTCATAGTGTAGATGAACTGGCCAGCTTCCTTAGCGTTATCGGTCTTCGGATATACGCAGATCCATGTGCCGCCCCAGAACCAGGATGTCGGGCCTTCGCACAGTGCATACTTGCCGTATGTAGAGCCGCCTTCGCCGCCTTCAGCCTGTTCCAGAGAACCGCCCTTAGCGATTGCCCAAGTCGGGAAGAAGAAACCGAAGGTCTTGTTAGCCTGAGCACCGTCAGACATACCCTGCGGGAGCCAGTCATCATTCCACTGAGTTGCACCAGAGATGTAACCCTTGTCGAAGTTCTCCTTAGCCATAGAGATGAAATCACCTACGGAAGAAGGATCCAGCTTGCCGTCGTTTACCCAAGACTTGGTTCTGTTACCGTTGGAGTAAGCTCTCCATACGCCGCCCAGAGAGTCAGCCATAGCAGTGGTGTTGCCAGACTTCTCATATACGGTAGCTGCGGTCTTCCAGAAGTCATCCCAGCTGCCGACCTGTGCCTGCATATCTTCCGGAGAAGTTACGCCCAGATATTCTTCAGCCAGATCTGCACGGTATGCATAGCCGCCTGCTGCAGCCTGCCAAGAAGCACCCTTCAGGACGCCGTTCTTGTCCTTGCCCATGGCTACAGTGTAGTCATAAGCATTTGCATACATGTCTTCAGAGATACCTACTGCAGACAGCGGAGCAGAATACTCATCGTTGTTCTGATAAGCCATGTTCCAGTCAGCGTCGCAGAAGTACAGGTCAACGTCGTCGCCAGACAGGAATACCTGTGCGTACTGTTCGTTAGCATCAGTACCGTTAGAACCAACGTTCTTGTAGTTGATCATGCTCTTGTCCATGCCGGTTGCATCAGCAACGATGTCGTACATGTACTTCAGGTCATCATCGTTCCAGCACAGGATAGTCAGCTTGTCGCCGCCGTCCTTCAGGGAGCCGTCCGGTTCGCCCAGAGCCGGAACATCAACGTTGGTGTAGCCAGCTGCGGACTCAACAGAAGATTCTTCTTCAGCGGTAGAATCTTCAGCGGAATCTGCATCTGCTTCGCTGCTGTCTTCAGCAGAAGACTCAGCCTTAGACTCAGAAGTGCTGGAGCTGTCATTGCCGCCGCATCCTACGAATGCAGTTGCAGTCATAGCCAGAGCAGCCATCAGAGCCAGTGTTCTTTTCAACTTGTTCATTGGAAATTTCCTCCTTAAATATATATATCACACGTTGTGCCGGTTTGGTACAGCAGTGCAATAAACAATAAAAAATGATACCATGCCGCCCGCCGGAATTTCTCCGCCGCGGCATACCCTGTTCCCATAAAAATGCACAAAACACGCCTAGGGAACATTTCTTGTGATAAGCCTAATATACAACAATTCGAAACAAATGTCAATGCCTTATACCGTTCTTTCATTTTTTTCAGTGATACGGTACAAAAATCAGTTGATTTTTTTGTGCAATCCGCCAAGTATTTCGAACATTTCTGTAAAAGGTTACAAACTGGTTAAAATGTCGAGTTTCCTCAAAAAAGTGCGGCTACTGGGCAAGTTCCTCGGTAATTTGCACATAGTCCCGAAGCTGCACGAAATACGCCTCCGTCATGCCGTCCACGTAGAGCAGTTCATATACCGACGAAAACGCCTGAATCTGCTGCCGGAACGCCACGATCTTCTCCGCCAGTTCCGGCTGCATCCCGGGAATCTGTTCCAGTTCCGCCGCCGTCGCCTGATTCAGATCCAGCGGGAACGTCACTGCCGGTGCAGCTGCCGCCGGTGGTTCTGTTGCAGGCGGAGCCGTTTCTGCCGGCTGCGGTGCTGCCGCCGGTGCGGGAGCTCCTGCCGGTTCCGGTTCCGGCTCCGGTTCGGGAAACGTTTCGTTTTCCAGATAGAGCAGATCATAAATTTCGTACAGGGTCGCCTCGCCGATGCCCTCCACCTCCAGAAGCTGTTCCCGATTGGAGAACCCGCCGATCTGGTCGCGGTATGCCGTGATGCGTTCCGCCAGCACCGCCCCGATGTGGGGCAGCTGTTCCAGTTCCGCCGCCGAAGCCGCGTTCAGTTCCAGCGGAAAGGTCACGGTTTCGGCTGCCGGCGTGGTGCTTTCCGGAGCCGTCCGGGTTTCTTGGGAAGCCTGTCCGGCACGCTTGGCAGAAGCCGTTTTTGTCCGGCGGGTACCGGTGTGCAGAGTAGTTTCCACGGCAGAAACAGTTGCTTCCATGCCCGTAGTTTCCACCGTTGCGGCAGCCAGCCGCTGGGGTCGGGCGGAAAGTTCCCTTTCGGAAACGTGCCGTGTCCCCTGCCAGAGCAGCAGCCCCACGGCACCTGCCAGCAGAACCGTAGTTCCGCCCCGCATCAGCCATTTCAAGCATTCCTGTTTCATGCGTTCCTACCCCGTCCTGCGGAAAATTTCCTTGGGCAATACCGCACAAAGATTGTGCGACAGATGCGTCGTCAAATTTTTCGTCAGATGAAACAAAAAGCGGAGTGAATACTTGATGTATTCACGAGCATTTTTGCGAAATATGACGGGAAATTTGCAAGCAGATGGCGTGCAAAGTCGCCAGACGCTCTTTGTGCGGTATTGCCCTTGCTTTGTTGTAATCCTGCAAAAGGTTCTCCGCAAGTCCACTGTCTATTTTAGCACATTTCACACAAATCCGCAAGTGCTTTTCCGGTTTTTTTCTATCTTTAATCATTTTTCAAAACATTCGCCGCCGAATCGGGATTTCACTTAAAAATATTACGCTTTCCCCTTGAATTTCATTCGATTTCAGGCAAAAAAAGCAGGGCACCGAAACCGGCACCCTGCCTCATTTCAAAAATGTTTCGAGCCTGTTTCGGGAAACCGGCTGTCACGAGAATACGTTACACTCTTGCAACGCCGGAATCCTTGGCTGCCTGTGCCACTGCCTTGGCAACGGCTTCGCTGACACCTTCTTCCAGCGGGCTGGGAATGATATATTCCGCAGACAGCTTATCAGGTGTTACAAAGTCGGCGATTGCCTTGGCTGCGGCGATCTTCATGGCGTCATTGATGTCGCTGGCACGAACGTCCAGTGCACCGCGGAAGATTCCCGGGAATGCCAGAACGTTGTTGATCTGGTTCGGGAAGTCGCTGCGTCCGGTGCCCATTACTGCCGCACCGGCTGCCAGTGCTTCGTCCGGCATGATCTCCGGCGTGGGGTTTGCCATCGCGAAGATGATCGGATCCTTTGCCATAGACTTCACCATTTCCGGTGTCACGCAGTGCGGAGCCGATACGCCAATGAAAACGTCTGCCCCTACCAGCATTTCTGCCAGTGTGCCTGCCTTGTGGCCGCTGTTGGTGATCTTTGCCATTTCTTCCTTCTGAGGGTTGAGGTTATCCCGTCCCTCGTAGATCGCACCGTGGCGGTCGCACAGAATGACATGGTGCGGATCCAGACCCATCGCGATCAGCAGGCGGATAATGGCAAGTCCGGCTGCACCGGCACCGCTGGTCACCACATTGATGTCGTGAATGTCCTTGCCGGTGAGCTTCAGTGCGTTGAGCATAGCTGCCAGTGTGACAACGGCAGTGCCGTGCTGGTCATCGTGGAAAATCGGAATGTCACAGCATTCCTTCAGACGACGCTCGATCTCGAAGCAGCGGGGTGCGGAAATGTCTTCCAGATTGACACCGCCAAAGCTGCCGGCGATCAGGCGAACCGTTTCTACGATCTCGTCCACATTCTTGGAGCGAACGCAAAGCGGAATCGCATCGACATTGCCGAAACGCTTGAACAGTGCACATTTGCCCTCCATGACCGGCATGCCGGCTTCCGGTCCGATGTCGCCCAGTCCGAGAACGGCGGTGCCGTCGGTGATGACTGCGACCAGATTGCCGCGGCGTGTCAGGTCATAGCTTTTGGAAACATCTTTCTGAATTTCCAGACAAGGCTCTGCAACGCCGGGGGTGTACGCCAGAGAAAGATCATCGGCGGTTTCCAGCGGTGCACGAAGTGTGACTTCGATCTTACCCTGCCATTTGTAGTGCAGTTTCAGAGATTCTGCTGCATAATCCATAATTTTTTTGTCCCTTTCCAACCAATCAATTACCTGTGTTCGGCAGTTTGCCGAAGTTTTTGTCAGCGGACAGTGCCGGTGCATCAGCCCCGCCGCTGTACGGCAGCCGTCTGCACAGAGATCTGTGCCGGCGTGCGAGTGCTTTTATACTATTTAAATTAGAGAGCCATCTGGTCGATTACAGAACGCAGTGCTTCGCCGCTCTTCTGGAAGCGTGCGATTTCCTCGTCAGTCATCGGCGGTGTGATCTCGTGTTCTACACCATTTGCACCCAGTACGCACGGCAGGCTCAGGCAAACGTCCTTTACGCCGTAGTGTGTGCCGTCCTGCAGTGTGGAAACTGTCAGAACTGCCTTGGTATCCCGCAGAATTGCTTCGGTGATCTGGCTGACAGACAGTGCAATTGCATAATATGTTGCACCCTTGCACTTGATGACCTCTGCACCGCCGTCGCGGACTTCCTGTTCGATCTCGTCCTTGTCGCCCAGATTTTCTACATTTGCACAGTATTCATCAAACTTCATGCCCGCAATGCTGGACAGGGACCACGGGATCATGGAAGAATCGCCGTGTTCACCGAATACATATGCGTGAATGTTCTTGATGTTCAGACCAGCGTGATCTGCCAGACAGGTACGCAGACGAGAAGAATCCAGAACGGTACCGGAACCGATGACCTGCTTGGGGTCCAGACCGGATACGCGAATTGCTTCATAGGTCAGCACGTCAACCGGATTGCTGACTACGAGATAACATGCGTGGGGAGCATACTTCACGATCTCCGGCATTACGGAAGCCATGATCTTTGCATTGGTCTTGCACAGATCGATACGGGTCTGACCCGGCTTTCTGGCAATACCAACGGTGATGATGACCATATCGGAATCTGCTGCGTCCGGATAATCACCGTCGTGAATATCGCAGGACGGGCAGAATGCATTACCCTGCATAATGTCCATAGCCTCACCCTTTGCCTTGGGCTTGTTGATGTCGATCAGCAGCAGTTCAGAGCAAAGACCTTTGATCGCCAGAGCAAATGCGATAGACGCACCAACATTTCCGGCACCGAGAACGGTAACTTTCTTTCCTTTTTTCAGCTTCTTTTCCACTTCAGAATTCCTCCTAAAACCTTATCTAGGACAATATTGCCCTGAGAATCCATACTCCATGCAGATCGCAGAAAGGATCTCTCTTTATCATACGCCACGCAGTGACAGAATGATAGAAGAAAACCGCCTTTGCCCTCTGCAACGGCACAGACAGCCGGTGCAGGTACAAAATCCAACACCCGTCTGCCTATACAATTTTATTATAACATGAACCGCACTTTTTTGCAAGATGCAATCTGGTTTTCCAGAATTTTTGTCACTTCATACAGATTTTTCCCGTTGGAAGCCGACAATCTCTACAAATTACAGCTTGTTTTGGGAGTTTGAAATAGCCTCCCCTTTAGGGGAGGGGAACCAGCGAAGCTGGTGGAGGGGTTCTTTCGTGAAGTCTTTTGCTTGATGTAAAAGATTTACAAGATAACCCCTCAGTCAAGCCTGCGGCTTGCCAGCTCAGCACAAGGCACGCCCTACGGGTGCCCTAAAGGGGAGCCTGAATAAAAAAGCCTCCCCTGAAAGGGGAGGGGGACCAGCGTAGCTGGTGGAGGGGTTCTTTTGTGGAATCTTTTGCTTAGTGTGTAAGTTTTCACAGAAGTCCCCCTCAGTCAAGCCTGCGGCTTGCCAGCGCCCCTTTCAGGGGAGGCTTTTTTATTCAGGCTCCCCTGAAAGGGGGGCTGGCAAGCCGCCGGCTTGACTGAGGGGGACTTCTGTGAAAACTTACACACTAAGCAAAAGATTCCACAAAAGAACCCCTCCACCAGCTACGCTGGTCCCCCGCCCCTTTCAGGGGAGCCTGAATAAAAACCCCCCCTTGAAAAGGGAGGGGAACCGCCGTTAGGCGGTGGAGGGATTTTTATGTGGAATCTTTTGCTTAATGTAAAAGGTCTACGATATAATCCCTCAGTCAGCCTGCGGCTGCCAGCTCCCTTTTCAAGGGAGCCTAAAATAAGCCTCCCCTTTAGGGGAGGGGGACCAGCGTAGCTGGTGGAGGGGTACTCCGTGAAATCTTTTGCTTGATGTAAAAGATTTACAAGATAACCCCTCAGTCACCTGCGGTGCCAGCTTCCCTTTCAGGGGAGCCTGAATAAAAAAGCCTCCCCTGAAAGGGGAGGGGGACCGCCGTAGGCGGTGGAGGGGTTCTTTCGTGAAGTCTTTTGCTTAGTGTGTAAGTTTTCACGGAAGTACCCCATTTTATACATCACCCCAAAAACAGACATTTTTTCTCCCCAATGTGGTTTACGCTTCGCCCTGCAAAAAGATCGTGGGATTTCATGGCGATTTCCTGTGATATTTTCATGAAAACTGCTTGACAATGTCGTGAAAACGTGCGATAATAAAAAGGAAAACGGTATTTTTCCGGCGGGTGTCCCCCGCAGCTGAAATATGCCGCAGAAAGCTGGCAGGATCGTACAGAACTTGTGCGTTACTGCCCGAACCTAAGGCAATACCGCACAAGGAGCGTCTGACGGCTTTGCACGCCATCTGCTTGCAAATTTCCCGTCATATTGCCCAGAAATCTGACAACGCACCTTACGCACAAGCTTTGTGCGGTACTGCCCTAACAGAAAGGAAGATGATACAAATGCGAAGATGCACACGTGCCGCAGCTCTGCTGACCGCAGTCTGTCTGGGTGTCAGTGCCCTGCCGCCGGTGTCTGTTTCTGCGGCGGACTTTTCCGCCAACTACGCCGAGGCTCTCCAGAAGTCCATGTACTTTTATGAATGCCAGCAGGCAGGGCCGCTTCCGGAATGGAACGAAGTGGAGTGGCGTGCCGATTCCACCATGTCCGACGAAATCACCGGCGGCTGGTACGATGCCGGCGACCATGTCAAGTTCAATCTGCCTATGGCGTATTCCGCTTCCATGCTGGCGTGGGGACTGTACCAGTACCCTGACGGGCTGGAGCAGACCGGCGAACTGGAAACCTATGTGAACAACCTCTCTTTTGTGCTGGACTATCTCGCCGCCTGTGACGAGGGCGACACCGCCGTTTATCAGGTGGGCAACGGACAGATGGATCACACCTGGTGGGGGCCGGTGGAGCTGCTGGAATACGGCATGAAGGACAACGGGGCAGACTACGCCAAAGCCAGAGCCGTACTCCGCGGAACGGATTCCGCTGTCTGCGGTGAAATGGCGGCGGCACTGGCGGCTGGCTCCTGTGCCCTCAAGGGCAGAAGCGACAAGACCGGCGACTATCTGAAACACGCCGAGAACCTGTTCCGGCTGGCAGACGAAACTCGAAGCGATGAAGCCTATAATAATAGTGATGCCAGCGGATTCTACCGTTCGTCCCACTTCTATGACGAACTGTTCTACGCGGCAAACTGGCTGTACATCGCCACCGGCGAGCAGTCCTATCTGGACAAGGCGACTTCCTATATTCCCAATCTGGGAAAGGAACTGGGCTCTGACGAACTGAAATATTCGTGGGGCATGTGCTGGGACGACGTGATGCAGGGCGGTCTGCTTCTGTACGCGATCAACACCAACGACAGCTTCTACATCGGACGGGTACAGAAGCACCTGAACTACTGGACGGACTCTGTGAAAACGCTGGACGGCGGTGCAAAGTGGCTGACCACCTGGGGCTGTCTGCGGTACGCCACCACTGCCGGATTTCTGGCAAGCGTGGCGTGTGACACCGTGCTGAAAGGCACCGACACGACAAAGTATCAGCAGTTCTACGAAGACCAGATCAACTACTGTCTGGGGGACAATCCGGACGGGCAGAGTTTCGTGGTGGGCTACGGAGAAAAATCCCCGCAGAATCCCCACCACCGGACGGCTCACGGCTCGTGGAAAAATGCACTGGATACGCCGGAAACCAACCGCCACATCTTATATGGAGCACTGGTGGGCGGCCCCAACGAGGACGGTTCCTACGAGGACGACCGGCAGAACTACATCAACAACGAGGTAGCATGCGACTACAACGCCGGTTTCACGGCACTGCTGTGCAAGATGACCGAAGCCTACGGCGGCACACCGGATCCGGATTTTCCGGAACCGGAAACGCGGGACAAGGAATTCTATGTGGAAACCAAGCTGACGGAAACTTCCGGCGGCGTGACGCTGAGTTTCAAGCTGACCAACCACTCGGCATGGCCGGCACGGATCGAGGACAACTTGTCCTATCGGTATTACATGGATCTGTCTGAAGTCATCAACGCTGGCTTCCAGCCCGGCGATGTAGTCATGCGGGTAGACCGCGATCAGGCGAAGATGTACGACGACTACACGCCGGCACAGATCTCGGAAGTGCAGCACTACAAGGACAACATCTACTATATTGAAGTGACCTATCCGGACGGCCGTGTTGCCATGCCGATCTCCGAGGGACAGCACCAGTGCGAACTGATGCTGGCTCTGGTTTTCCCGGATTACCAGACTGGCTGGGACGCTTCCAACGACTATTCCAACACGGACTTGCTGAAAAACGTGGGCGAGTATGTCATTTCGGACTGCATTCCGGTATACCAGAACGGCGTGCTGATCTCCGGCAGAGAGCCGGACGGCAAGGAGCCGGTGACAACTACTGTTACCACGCCCCAGAAGCCGGATACGCTGCTGGGCGATGTCAATACAGACAGCAAGGTGAACACTGCTGATCTGGTGCTGCTGATCCAGTATCTGCTGGGCAACAAAAAGCTTTCCAAGGCCGGGGCTGCCAACGCCGATCTCCACGCCGACAAGATGGTGAACGGTCTGGACGCGGCAGTGCTGCGGCAGAATCTGGCGGGGGATTGAAAGTCTTTTTTTGTAATGAAAAAGATTCCACGTGAGAACCCCTCCACCGCCTAACGGCGGTCCCCCTCCCCTAAAGGGGAGGCTTGGCTTGTTCAGGCTCTCCTTTGTTGTATTATAGGCTCCCCTGTAAGGGAGCTGGCAAGCCGTAGGCTTGACTGAGGGGTACTTCTGTGTAACCTAAAACATTATGAAAAAGATTCCACGTGAGAACCCCTCCACCGCCTAACGGCGGTTCCCCTTTCAGGGGAGGCTGATTTAGGCTCCCTTGAAAGGGGAGGCTAGTTAGGCTCTGCGGCAGGCGGAGGGAGTGCTTTGATAAAACTGACCACATGGTACCGTCAAACCAAAACTGACATAGGATCATTCTTGACAGAAAGCAAATTATAAAGGGAGATAGAAACCATTATGGGTTTGAAAGATTTTTTATTCAACAATGATTATTCTTTTTTACTGCAAATCGCGATCATTCTGTTGTCCACCAAGCTGCTGGGGCTGCTGACCAAGCGGATCAGCCTGCCGCAGGTCGTTGGTGCACTGGCAGCCGGCATCATTCTCGGCCCGATGCTGCTGGACGTTGTAGAACGGAATGACCTGATCGTCAGTCTGGCAGAACTGGGCGTTATCGTCCTCATGTTCAGTGCCGGACTGGAAACCGACATTCAGGAACTGAAAAAGGCAGGACTTGCCTCCTTTGTCATTGCCCTGCTGGGCGTCATTGTTCCGCTGGTAGGCGGATTTTTCCTCGCCGACTTCTACAATACGGAACAGAATCCGGAAATGGCTTCCCTGTTCTGGCAGAACATTTTCATCGGTGTTGTCCTGACTGCAACTTCCGTCAGCATCACCGTAGAAACTCTGAAGGAACTGGGTGCCCTGAACTCCCGTGCCGGCAATGCCATTCTGGGTGCTGCCGTAATCGATGACATTCTGGGCATTATCGCTCTGACTGTCGTTATCAGTCTGGGCGGCAAGAAGACCGGCGACGGCGGCGGCGAAAAGACACTGGGCACACTGCTGGTCAACGACGGCGTATTCGCTGTTGTCATCAACATTCTGGCGTTCTTCATTGTGGCGATCGGTGCCGCTGTACTGTACCACTTCTTCTTTAAAAAGTGGCGGGAATCCAGCAACGAGAACCTCCGCCGTCACAACATCGTGACATTTGTTTTCTGCCTGCTGCTGTCCTTTATTGCCGAGATCTGCTTCGGCGTTGCCGACATCACCGGTGCATTCGTTGCCGGTCTGGCAGTATCCGGTCTGAAAAAGAACGAGTATGTAGTCAACCGTTTCAACACGTTGTCCTACATGCTCCTGTCCCCTATCTTCTTCGCAAACATCGGTCTGGCAATGACGCTGGACGGTCTGACCGGAAAGCTGATCGTGTTCATGCTGCTGCTGATGCTGCTGGCAGTTGTCACCAAGGTGATCGGCTGCGGTCTGGGTGCAAAGATCATGCGGTACACCAACAAGGAGAGCCTGCAGATCGGTATCGGTATGATCTCCCGTGGTGAGGTCGCCCTGATCGTCGCCAACAAGGGTGCTTCTGTAGGGCTGATGAGCGAGAAGTTCATGACACCGCTGGTCATCATGGTGGTATTCACCACGATCGTCACCCCGATCCTGCTGAAGTTCGTCTTCCCGAAAAAGAAAGACAACTCCGGAGAAACACCGTCCGGAGAACTGGCAGGACTGGAAAAAAGCGGTATCAATACCGGTCTGGAAGAATCCTAAGGAAACACTGTATAAGTTTGACGTTTTGACGGAAACCATATAATAAAACACCAGCATCAACGGGAGGACGTTCCGGTTGATGCTGGTGTTTTTTTGTGGGTGTCTGCGAAAAGCAGCATAAACTATCGTTTGACATTTTTCACGTAGTGTGATATACGAAATACTCGAGGGCATACCTGAAACGGTAGGCGGCTCGCTATCCTTGGGCGAGTCTGCCGTCGCCATTTCCGCTGGGCGACGGGCTGGTCGATTCCTGCTCCCACAATCTTCTATTTGAATTGATGGGAGGTGATGCATGATGATGGATGTAATTTCTTTTATCGTAAGCATTTTTTGTAATGTCTTTCGTGCAGTTCTTGCATACTTAGCATACAAAAAGAAATAACCGCCCCCAAGCTCCAACTTAAGGCGGCTATTTTATAACCGTGGGAGCAGACCGTCTACTGGTGTGCTCTCTTTACTTTTATTATACGCGATTTTCTCTGATTTGTCAAGTCATTTTTATTCTTGCGAAAACAACGGAAACCATCGTTTGACATTTTTTGCGTAGTGTG
This sequence comes from Ruminococcus sp. OM06-36AC, assembly GCF_003438725.1. NCBI lineage: Bacteria > Bacillati > Bacillota > Clostridia > Eubacteriales > Oscillospiraceae > Ruminococcus > Ruminococcus sp. OM06-36AC. Next base: position 9,375 of record NZ_QSTT01000004.1, on the reverse strand, counting down.
ATATACGAAATACTCGAGGGCATACCTAAAACGGTAGGCGGCTCGCTATCCTTGGGCGAGTCTGCCGTCGCCATTTCCGCTGGGCGACGGGCTGGTCGATTCCGGCTCCCAGAAGGGAGTGAGTGATATGGAATACGTAACTTGGTCAGATTTGATTCAGTACAGTATCCTGATCGTTGCTATTATAGCATTGATGCACGATATTTTCCATAATAACGATAATAAACGGAAATAACCGCCCCAAAGCTGCCACCTTGAGCGGTTATTTCAAATAACTCAAACTTGGGAGCAGACCGTCTACTGGTGTGCTCTCTTTACTTTTATTATACGCGATTTTCTCCGATTTGTCAAGTCATTTTTATTCTTGCGAAAACAACGGAAACTATCGTTTGACATTTTTTGCGTAGTGTGATATACGAAATACTCGAGGGCATACCTAAAACGGTAGGCGGCTCGCTATCCTTGGGCGAGTCTGCCGTCGCCATTTCCGCTGGGCGACGGGCTGGTCGATTCCGGCTCCCAGAAGGGAGTGAGTGATATGGAATACGTAACTTGGTCAGATTTGATTCAGTACAGTATCCTGATCGTTGCTATTATAGCATTGATGCACGATATTTTCCATAATAACGATAATAAACGGAAATAACCGCCCCAAAGCTGCCACCTTGAGCGGTTATTTCAAATAACTCAAACTTGGGAGCAGACCGTCTACTGGTGTGCTCTCTTTACTTTTATTATACGCGATTTTCTCCGATTTGTCAAGTCATTTTTATTCTTGCGAAAACAACGGAAACTATCGTTTGACATTTTTTGCGTAGTGTGATATACGAAATACTCGAGGGCATACCTAAAACGGTAGGCGGCTCGCTATCCTTGGGCGAGTCTGCCATCGCCATTTCCGCTGGGCGACGGGCTGGTCGATTCCGGCTCCCAGAAGGGAGGAAGTGCGAATGAACATAGACATTCTCGTCAAGTGCATTAGCATGGTTTGTGAAGTCTTTAAGGCGTATCTTGCTTACTTAAACTTCAAAAAACGGAAATAACCGCCCTGAAGCTACCAACTCGCGGCGGTTATTTCTTCTTAACCATAAACAGTGGGAGCAGACCGTCTGCTGGTGTGCTCTCTTTGTTTTTATTATACGCGATTTTTGCTGATTTGTCAAGTCATTTTTATTCTTGCGAAAACAACGGGAACTATGGTTTGACATTTTTTGCGTAATGTGATATAATAAAAAGCCGAGGGCATACCAATAACGGTAGGCGGTCGATTCCTGCTCCCAGAAGGGAGTGAGTGCGAATGAACATAGACATTCTCGTCAAGTGCATTAGCATGGTTTGCGAAGTCTTTAAGGCGTATCTTGCTTACTTAAACTTCAAAAAACGGAAATAACCGCCCCAGCTTCCCAACTTAGGCGGTTATCTTCGAATAGCACATAGTGGGAGCAGACCGTCTACTGGTGTGCTCTCTTTACTTTTATTATACGCGATTTTTGCTGATTTGTCAAGTCTGTTTTTCACTTTATCATCACAAGCACCCGAATGTGATCGCCCGCAGTTTCCGCACAATATCGCTGGTGCTGCCGCCGCAGACCTGAATCAGATACAACAGCACAGTGCCGTCCTGCGGGGACACACAGAAATACGGTCCTGTCCAGCCGTCCCAGCCGAATTCCCCAGCCGGCACATTGGTCATGCACACCAGCGGATCTTCCAGCACCCGCAGCAGGTTGCCATAGGTATAGCCTTTCAGCTGCTCCCAGTCAATTCCCGTTTTCTGGGCATCACTCAGCTGCGGCGTGGTGAGATACCGCCATGTGTTCTCGCCGATCAGACGCACGCCGCTTTCCCGATGCAGACCTTTTCCCGCCAGCAGATTGGCAAACCGGGCATAGTCCTGCATGGTAGAGATCAGCCCCGCCCCGCCGGAGAAAAACGCCGGCTTCTTCCGGTAGTCCGTCATGCCCAGATGGGGATCCGGCTCTATCGCCAGCCCGCAGAAATCTTCGCCCCAGTGATACTGATACAGCTGTGCCAGACGGGAACGCTTTTCCGCCGGCACGTAGAAATCTGTATCTGTCATGCCCAGCGGCTGGAAGATCTGCTTCCGGTACAGCTCGTCCAATGGCATGTCTGCCGCCTTTTCCAGCACTGCCCCCAGAATATCCGCCGAAGCTCCATATGACCACTTCTCTCCCGGCTGAAACAGCAGCGGCACTTCTTCCCCCACACGCCATGCGAATTCCTGCGTATCCACAGGGTGGTCAGTGGCGTTCCGGCGGTCGATCTCGCCATAAAACGCCCCCATTTTCTTCTGGGATTCGCTCCAGCAGTCCGGATAGGGAATGCCGGAGGTCATGTTCAGCAAATCCTGAATGCAGATCTCCCGCTTCGCCGGCACCAGTTCACCGTGCACATCTACCAGCTTCTCCCGAAAGGCAGGAATATACCACGAAACCGGATCGCTCAGTTCCAGCTTGCCGGACTCCCAAAGCTGCATGGTCGCCACCGCCGTCACCGGCTTGGTCATGGAGAAGATGCGGAACAGGGTGTCCGTCCGCATGGGCGTTTCCTGTTCCCGATCTGCCAGACCGTATGCCTTACACAAATATTCTTCCTGATTCTGGTATACGCCTACGCAGGCACCGGTGATCTTTCCCTCCTGCATGCCTTTTTGAATGACAGAATCTACCCGACCAGCCAGCCGGATTTGTTTTTCCAGTTCCACGCCGCTACGCCGCCTTTCTCTCCTGCCGGCTGCCCGCGGAACCGGCTTCAGGACAACCTCATAAAAATCCGACAGGCGGATTTTTGATAAGATTGCCGCATACAGCAAAAAGTCCGTATCACAAACCATGATACGGACTTCTTGGTGAGATATGAGGGATTTGAACCCTCGACCCTACGCTTAAAAGGCGTATGCTCTGCCAACTGAGCTAATATCTCATGATGCTGCAAGCAACGTATATTATTATAGCACATCATTCCGGTTCTGTCAAGTGCTTTTTTGCTTTTTCTTACAATTTCAATATAAGAAAAAATTATGGAATGATAAGTTTCCGAAATAGGGAGAAAAAAGTCATTTTATAGATTGACAGATTTCGGAAAATGTTGTATAATAGCACTTGTAGATCGGAATACATTCCTCCGGTCTGAAAGCGACCTGTTTTCCATAGAAAATGCACTTTAGATCTCTGTAGCACTGCGGAATCGCTGTTTTTTCAGCAGTAAAACCGACAGGTCTGCCCGCAGAGATCCGGCAGAAACTGTGTATTTCTTTTCAAAAACAGGCAAAGGAATCTGTTTACTTCTGGTAAAAGCAAACAGGCAGAAAGGAAGATTGTGTAAAATGAAAGACTCTGGCATTATGCGTCGTGTAGACAGCCTCGGACGTTTTGTCCTGCCGAAAGAACTGCGTCGGCAGCTGCAGATCGAGTGCAACGACTACCTGCAGATCTACACCGAAGGTGAAAAAATCATTATCCAGAAGGCACAGTGCAGCTGTGCTCTTTGCGGACGCACAGATGACTTGATCGACTTCAACGACAAGAAAGTCTGCAAGTCCTGCGTTGGCCTTATCAAGGACTATCTTTAAAAACAAACTGTCCGGCAGCAGCTTTCTTTACCGGACAGAAGAAAACGCCGGCATTGTCCGGCGTTTTTTTGCTTTGAGGCAGAGCCTTTTGCGTGAAAGCAGATCGTCTGCTGTACTGGCAGACTCTCTTTTCTTATGCATTTTTTGCTGGTTTGTCAAGTCTGTTTTTGCTTGACAAACTGTATTTTTCCCTGCGAAAAGCAAGACAAACTATGGTTTGACATTTTTCGCGTAGTGTGATATAATAAAAAGCCGAGGGCATACCTGAAACGGTAGGCGGTCAAGTCTTTTTCTGATTTTTGCTCCCACTGCTCATTGGAACAGATGGGAGGTGATCGGTATGATGGATCAATACATCACTTTAGGTGATTTGCTGAGAATCGGCAGCTTTCTGCTGGATTGCATCAGCGTGATCTTATACATTTACTATAATCATAAAAATAGTAATCAGAATCACCACGGCAAGAAAAAGAAATAACCGCCCCTAGTCTCCAAACTGCGGCGGTTATTCTTTAACATAATGCAGTGGGAGCAGACCGTCTACTGGTGTGCGCTCTTTACTTTTATTATACGCGATTTTTTCCGGTTTGTCAAGTCTGTTTTTGCTTATCGATTTATGCAACAATATGACCGGCGATTCTACCTCCGCCCGCCGCACAAACGTCGGAGTACCGCGGGAATTCCGTACATGCCTGCCCAGATCAGAGCCATCAGCACCGGCAGCCCGATCAGATGACTGCCGAACACCTGTTCAAACCAGACCAGCGGCGAACCGGAGGACGGGCGTTCCAGAAAGAAAAAGTTGGTGCCGAAGTGGCGGTTCACCAGCGAAACCGGCACACACGCCGCCGCCACACAGGTGAAGCAAAACGGCAGCCGTTTCCAGTTGGGGCGAAGTATCCCGCGAGCCAGCAGCACCGCCGGCACCAGCACCAGCAGCCCGTGGAGCAGGAAGCTGTGCAGGCTGAAAAAGTTCCACAGGGGCAGCGAGAACCAGTTGGGAAACAGCAGTGCCAGACACGCTCCCGGCAGTGAAAGGCTGTAGACCGGTTCCAGCAGCAGCGGACGGGGTTTTCGCACTGCGGCAAATTCCACAAAAATGGACAGCCCGCACAGATCCAGCGGCAGATAGTTGGGACGAAACTGCCCCGTGTACAGCAGCACGCCGTCCTTGCAGATCTCCAGCAAAAGTGCTGCCCATGTCAGCCCGCATAACAGCCGGTGCACAGTTTCCGGTTTCCAGCGGCAGCAGGTCAGGGCAATCGCCAGCACTGCCAGAACGATCCCGCCCAGCCACAGCAAATGGGCAATGCCAAACAGCCGAAACCCCAGCCCGTCCGGCACATGTTCCTGAATTGTCCAGAAGTACGTCATCTCCTCACCCTCTCCTATTCAGTATACCGCATTTTTGTGAAAAATACAAGGGTTCTTATTGGAATACGTCCAGACAGGGAAAAGATTCCACGAAAGAACCCCTCCACCGCCTGCCGGCGGTTCCCCTCGTACTGAGCGGTCCCCTCTGCCCTGCGGGCATCTCCCCACCCCGTGGGGAGTCACCCCTAAAGGGGAGGCATTTTTTTATTCAGCCTCCCTTGAAAAGGGAGGTGGCACGAAGTGCCGGAGGGATTTCTTCTGGGAAATCTTCCCCCACCATGTCACGCTTTACACCCTCCTCCTGCATTTCAAAGGCAGCCAATTGCCAAAACCGCACCAAACAAAAAACCGGATTCTCCAAGAGAAATCCGGTCTTTTTATTACGGCAATACCGCACAAAGAGCGTCTGGCGACTTTGCACGCCATCTGCTTGCAAATTTCCCGTCATATTTCACAAAAATGCTCGTGAATACATCAAGTATTCACTCCGCTTTTTGTTTCATCTGACGAAAAATTTGACGACGCATCTGTCGCACAATCTTTGTGCGGTATTGCCTTACCTTAATATGCTCCGCATCAATCCTGATAAGTTTCAAACCACACGGTTTCTTCCAGCGGCTTGCGTTCGGTGTCGTAGCGGGACGGCTCCTTGACTGCCTCCGGCTTGGGGTAGCCCAGACAGAGCAGAGCGTCCGGCACGTAGTTTTCCGGCAGGTGGAATTCTTCCCGCAGGATCGCCGGATCAAACCGTTCCACCCAGAGAGAGCCCAGTCCCTGTTCCGTTGCCGCCAGCATCATATACGTTGTGACAATGGACGCATCGATCTCATGAATGCAGTGCCCGTCGAAGCTGCGAACCCAGCAGTCCGATGTATCGGAACAAACCATGATGACTGCCTTGGCGGTATAGGCGTTGGTGTTGTGCATCGCCTTTGCCATTTTTTCCAGTCCCTCCGGCGACTGCACCACCAGAAGCCGCTGGGGCTGGTGGTTTTTTCCGGTGGGAGCCAGCCGTCCGGCTTCCAGTACCGCCTGTAAGTGTTCCGGTGCAACGGGCTTGTCCTCATAGGCACGGACAGAGCATCTCTTTTTCGCAAGTTCCATAAAATTCATGACGTATCTTCCTTTCCGGTGGTCGCGGGTGGTTTTTCTTCAGGCAATACCGCACAAAGATTGTGCGACAGATGCGTCGTCAAATTTTTCGTCAGATGAAACAAAAAGCGGAGTGAATACTTGATGTATTCACGAGCATTTTTGTGAAATATGACGGGAAATTTGCAAGCAGATGGCGTGCAAAGTCGTCAGACGCTCTTTGTGCGGTATTGCCTTCATTATAGCATGTTTTTTGGGGGATTGCAAGGGGGGAATGGGGAACTTTGCGGGGGATTAGCTGCCCTTGATTTCACAAAGGGAGAACCCCTCCACCGCCTGCCGGCGGTTCCCCTCGTACTGAGCGGTTCCCTCTGCCCTGCGGGCATCTCCCCACCCCGTGGGGAGTCACTCCTAAAGGGGAGGCTTTAATCAGGCTCCCCTTTAGGGGAGCTGGCACCGCAGGTGACTGAGGGGTGCTTCTGTGGAATCTGATACAACAGGGAAAAGATTTACGAAATATCCCTCCACCAGCTTCGCTGGTCCCCCTCCCTTTTCAAGGGAGGCTTTTTCATTCAGGCTCCCTTTTTGTGTATAGGCTCCCCCTATAGGGGAGCTGGCAAGCCGCAGGCTTGACTGAGGGGTTATCTCGTAAATCTTTTACATCAAGCAAAAGATTTCACGAAGAACCCCTCCACCGCCTGCCGGCGGTTCCCCTCGTACTGAGCGGTCCCCTCTGCCCTGCGGGCATCTCCCCACCCCGTGGGGAGTCACCCCTTTCAGGGGAGGCTTTTTCAGGCTTTCCCGCCTATTACTCATTATAAATAAACGACTGATACGCGTCGCCGTTTTCGCTTTGGGGCGTGCTGGGTTTACCGCCGGTCTTTTTGCTGCTGGGCGGGGTATCTTTCGTGTCCACATCGACACGGGTGCGGTATCCGGCTTCTGTCCAGCGGGTGAGGATCGAGTTCAGATATTCGAAAACCAGTTTTCCCGTGCTCTCCACCGTCTTTTCGTAAGCGTAGACGATCAGTTCCATGGGGATCTTTTTATCCTGCCACATGTCGATGAACTCCTGCTGTTTCGTGGTGGGCTTTCGGTGCATCTCGAAGGCTTTCTGAATGTGTCCGGTAAAGCTGCGGCGGTATTCCATATCGTTAATGGCATCGTTGACCTGCGTCAGCGTGTGAATGCCCTCGTTCCACCACTGCGTAATGATGCTTTCGGCGTAGTTGACGCTGCACTTGTCGATGGACTTGCAGTAGAGCAGCACCGTGAGAATGATCTCGCTGCCGATGTTGTTGCCGTCGTGCATCCAGACGAGGGACTTCTGCTCGATGTGCCGCAGCGGTCTGCCCAGCTGCTGCTCCGACATGCGAAACAGGTCTTTCAAGTCCTCGGAAGCTTCCAGTGCGGTGGAAATTTCCAGCGGGCTCATCTCGCCGCATTTTTTGCTGGTCTGGAGCAGATGCGGCTGACTGCCGCGGGACTGCTTTTCCGCAGCCGGTCTGGCTGTGGGCTGCTCCGCGTTTTTTTGCGGCTGTTCGGCAGACTGTTCTTCCACAGTGAACAGGGTAGTCTGCGACCAGAACAGCACCGCTTCTTCCACCAGTTCCTCCGGAATGCCCAGAGCCTTGGCGATCTCATCGTGTGCAAGGTTCGGGCGGTTGCTGCGGAGCAGATAGAGCAGCACTTTCAGCTGGGACGGCGTTGCCAGCTTCAGATATTGGTCTACCACGGCATTCGGCACGCCGAACATCTGCCCGAAGCCGGAGATATGTACGCTAAGATTCACAAAAAATTCCTCCCTGCGAAAAAATTGCAAAAAAGACTTGACAGCGGTTGACGTTTGTGCTATAATTAGTTATGTTGTCGCCGACATGTTGGAATTGGCAGACGAGACGGACTCAAAATCCGTTGCCAGCAATGGCGTGTGGGTTCAAGTCCCACTGTCGGCACCAAATCTGATCGCCTGTACCCTTTGGTATGGGCGATTTTTGTTTTCCATGGGAGATGCCCCATGAAATTCTATGCCTGTCCGGCGGGGAACATGCCTGACTGCCGGCAAACAGATAGAAAAAAAACCCATGCTACATAATGTAACACAGGTATGTTTCCGTACTTCGAAAGAAATACTTGGCGTGCCCAGAGGGATTCGAACCCCCGACCTACTGGTTCGTAGCCAGTCACTCTATCCAGCTGAGCTATGGGCACATTTTCTTTTGAGAACCGTTGTCCTCACAACAATAGCTATTATATCACATCTTTTGCAGCTTGTCAAGCGTTTTTTCGAATTTTTTTCGGGATTTTCAAAAAAAGTCTGTATCACACGCAATTTCGGCGGTTTTTTGCTTAAGGGAGTGACAGAAAGGGCAAACGCAGTGCATTTGCTGCCAAGCAAAAACAGACTTGACAAACCGGAAAAAATCGCGTATAATAAAAGTAAAGAGAGCACACCAGTAGACGGTCTGCTCCCAATGAAATGGTTAAGAAATAACCGCCTTTAGTTGGAAGCTTTGGGGCGGTTATTTCCGTTTATTATCGTTATTATGGAAAATATCGTGCATCAATGCTATAATAGCAACGATCAGGATACTGTACTGAATCAAATCTGACCAAGTTACGTATTCCATATCACTCACTCCCTTTCTGGGAGCCGGAATCGACCAGCCCGTCGCCCAGCGGAAATGGCGACGGCAGACTCGCCCAAGGATAGCGAGCCGCCTACCGTTTCAGGTATGCCCTCGGCTTTTTATTATATCACACTACGCGAAAAATGTCAAACCATAGTTTATGCTGTTTTTCGCAAGAATAAGTATAGGTTATTCGCAGTTGTCAAGCAAAAACGGACTTGACAAACCAGCAAAAATCGCGTATAATAAAAGTAAAGAGAGCACACCAGTAGACGGTCTGCTCCCATTTGCGAATATGTTATAGAATAACCGTCACAAGTTGGGGAACTTCAGGGGCGGTTATTTCTTTTTCTTCTTGTGATTACGGTTGCCATGTTTTTTATACAATGAAGTGATAAATGTTGCCAGAGAAATCAGAAACGTTCCGATTTCCAGTAAATCACGAAATGTAACAAAACTATCCACTGCAATCACCTCCCATATGCTGGATTATGCAAATGGGAGGGAGTACTCCGAACAAACCGCCTACCGTTTCAGGTATGCCCTCGGCTTTTTATTATATCACACTACGCGAAAAATGTCAAACCATAGTTTTCGTTGTTTTTCGCAAGAATAAATATGGCTTCCTCGCAGTTGCCAAGCAAAAACAGACTTGACAAACCGGAAAAAATCGCGTATAATAAAAGT